>JAGGVO010000061.1 GCA_021157965.1 Candidatus Neomarinimicrobiota bacterium | reverse complement strand
TTGGCCTCTCTTGAAGTGCGTTGGGACTGGGAGAGTGACGGATCCTGGGATACGGGTTACAGCACCACAAAGACTCTCACGCATACATTTACCACGGCAGGTAATTACACAGTGACCCTGGAGGTTCGGGACACCGAGGGAGCCACGGCTCAGGCGACGAAGGATATTTATGTGGCCGCAGTGAATACGGCTCCTGTGGCGGTGTTTACTGCCAATTACAGCACCGGAACAACCGAAACAGTCTTCACCTTTGATGCGTCAGATTCTTATGATGCCGAAGATAATGCATCTAATTTACAGGTTCGCTGGGATTGGGACGGTGACGGGACTTTTGAAACACCATATCAACCTGTCAGCCAACTCATGGAACATCAATTCAACATTGCAGGTATTTATCCGGTAACAGCACGTGTTAAGGACAGTGGAGGATTGACCGATGATGCCACAATCAGTTACACGATCACCGAATATGAAAATCAGGCACCGACTGCAGGATTTACGGTAACTCCGGAATCCGGATATATCGGTACTATTTTTGAATTTGATGCATCAAATTCAGTCGATTTGGAGGATGGTCAAAACCTGCTTTACATTTGGGATTGGGATAATGACGGTAATTGGGATACAGATACGCTATCTGTGTATACTGCAACATATAAATTCGAAAGTGCCGGATCCTATGTCGTTAAGTTGATTGTAATAGATTCGCAGGGATTGGTTGATGAGGCAACGGCTACAATAAATGTATCCACTACTGTTTATTACGCTCCTACTGCTATCTTTTCAGTAAGCTCTACAACAATCAATGTAGGTGATACGTTGACTGTTGACGCTTCAGAATCATTTGATACTGCTAATTATGAGTATACTCTTCGCTACAGGTGGGATTGGGAAGATGATGGTAGCTGGGATACGGGATATGAATCCAATGCTACAAAAAAGCATGTTTATGATGCTGCAGGAAATAAAACAATTCGGCTTGAGGTTATTGACGACGATGACCAGGTAGGCACAACAACCCAAACAATTACAGTTAACCCTTAAAAGAAATAATTATATGAAAAGAGTCCTGAATTCAGGACTCTTTTTCTTTAAGATAAAAATTACAAGTATCCACTACTAATCAAAAGGATTGGGATCTTCGATACCCGCTTTGGTTCGGGTAAACCGCAAAATTCTTTGATTCCCGTTATCTGAAACATACAAAACTTCATCATGAAAACTCAGTGCCTTTGGAGAAGCGAGAAGATCATGATATGATACCTGGATCAAAGTATCCTTGAGAACCATTTCACCGTCCACCCAGGTTGTATCTGTCTGTTTGATCCATTCCTCCCGGATTGCAACAAATTTTTGAAAATTACCTTGCGGACTGAATTTCAAGACGGCATTTATGGTTGAATCGAGGATAAATATGGCACCGTCGTCACCCACTACGGCATCCATGGGAGATTTAAAGCGACCTAAATCCATGATTTCATCTGTACCATAAGTAAAAGCTGTTGTATACGTGCCCGTACAAAGTTTATGAAAACCAAAGTAATCGCCATACTGTGTATATAATAAATTACCGTTATCATCACTATATAAGCTGTTCGGTTCCGAGATTGTCCCGGCACCTGTTCCTTCAGAAACCAAAAGATTATCATAGACCCCTTTTAAATGCCAGACAAAGGAACCATTTTTTAATTTCAACAAATAGGTTGGGATTAATTTAAAATTTATCAGTCTATTGTTTAATGAATCCATGACAGCAATATGGCGGGATTCCACGCTCTCGTCAGCTACAGCTATAAATGATTTTGGTAAAGATGCATAGACAGGATTATTACCTAAAACACTTCCATCAATGGGATCAATTGTGGCTTCACGGTTGGATTTGTCACGCGATGCATAAACAGGGACTATACCTAAAAGAGAGTCAATCAGAGCGGGGTCCGTATTAAGAACTTCGCTATGGTCAAGACGATTGTATCCCTCTGTAAACTCACCGATGTATGGATCCTCTGTAATAATTTCACCCTCCACACGATAATCAAAGGATGTGACAATACCCTCGACACCTGCCATATTCAAATATTGAAACCAGGCATAGACAGTGTCGCTTCTATTCGTGAAATAAAGAATAAATCGATTGTCCAGTGAAACTGAAACTGGTGAAAGGGGGGAACCCTTAAATGTAAGTTGCTGAAGTGGTTCATATACACCCGATTCCCGTTTTCCACTTGGACGGACAACAGATATGAGATGGCTAACTGGATCCGCAAGATAAAGATGGCCATCTTCCGTAGTTTCCATGTCGGAAAGTGAGCTGATACCCAAATCACTGAAATTCCACCGGGGAGTTATTTCTATAAATGCATCTTTATCTTCATATATTCCTGTCGGATTATCATTCTCGGCGGTAGGCAACTCCATGGTGTCAATACATGAAGTCAGGAAAAAAAGCGTGAATAACAGTAATATCAATTTTATGTGTCCCATTATCCGTCCTAGAAATTGTAAGATATCTGAAATTGTTGTGTCGGGTTCAAATATTCATTGTCCCTGTATGCGTAATCAATCATCAGAGATTGTCCCCATTTCTCTGCTTTAAAACCTAACCCAAAAGAGAGGGGATTATGATCTTTATTTGTATCAAAACCGGCTCTAAGAACAAGTGTCTTTAACAGAGTTACTTCAGTGCCGAAAGCAAAATACTCTGCATTGTCAACGGGATGGTTTAATTGGGCAGATACAAGCCAGTTAACTGCCTGACGTTCAAGAAGGGTTATGGCTGAACCCAGATGGAAAGTGGTGGGTGGAGAAAACTTTTCATACTCACGGGCCTCGGTATATCCTTCGGCATTGACATACTCATACGTGCCTTCAGGTGCCGTTGGAGGGCCGAAATTCAAAAAAGCAACAGCAATTCTCAGGTCTTTAAAACCGGTAAAATAATAGGTCCCTAAGTCCATGAGAATATTTGTGCTTTTAAAATTCAGGTATTCTTCCCGGGCGATACGCCCTGAAATGCCGAAACTGAACCGTTCACTCATTTTTCGGGAGAAGGAAAGACCGGCAAAATAATCGGTGAAGGTAAAGTATTCTCCGGAACCATAGGGTTTATATTCTGTAGTCACTTCCATGGCAGGCATGTGAAGAGTACCTGCTTCAAAGCCTAAGGCCCAATTACGAAATGGATAACTCACGGCAAAATATTCAAAATCAATATCGGCATACCAATCCAAATGACTGAACGTAACGGATGGATTTTCAAGCTGAATAAGTCCTCCCGGATTGTATTGTATGATTGATGCATCTCCGGCAATAGCAGTAAAAGCCCCGGCCATACCGGATGCTCTTGCACTGGGTTTTATTTTCAGGAATGTCAGAGATGATGTACCGGCACGTTGTCCGCCCAGCTGAGGCAATAATCCTCCGGCATGGAGTGTGGTTGTGAGAATGAGGAGTGTTAATATGATATGTTTTCGTTTCATTGTATTCCGTCAGCTAATGATTTAAAACATTAAAAACGCACCCAAAGACACCTGTCTGGGAACATAATACCGTGATGGATCATAATTCGGATTTCTGCCGCCTAAGTAGACATAGGATATAATTTCACCGGGATCATAGGGCTTGCCGGTAAAGGGGTTTATTCTTCTGGGAATTTTATGGTTGAACACATTTTGAGCATCAATGTAAAATCCATATCGGAAGGATTTAAAATAATATTCCTTGGTAAATTTAACATCGATTGTTACAAAAGGATCAGCGATAGCTCCGTATGGATTATCCGACATGGAGGTACCCAGAAAAATCCAGGTTCCATCTTCAACCTGAATAGTGTCTGTGGCAACACTGGGTGTATATCGCTGGCCTGACTGGGCATCAAAATGGATATTCAGTTTCCAATTGTTGGGGATTCTCATACCGAAAAGCCTGGGAGGTGTGTCTTCAAACATGTTAAACCGAAGATTTCCACGAAGTCGAAAGGGTTCATCCCACGAAAGGTAATTTTCTGAAAGGGGTTTTTGAGAAAGCATGCCTGCTTCAATCAGCAAATTATCATCCGGCCTTGATGATTTTCCTGTACTGATAGCGTATGAAAAGGATGCATCACCGGAAAAATACCGTCCGTACAGGCGGCGAAAAGTGATTTCTATACCCCTGGACCGGGCATAATCAGCATTAATGTAGATCAGCATGCTGTAATTCCCCACAAGGGGATTAAAACTGGTAATCCGTTGTGAGGTTTCGTAATCGAACATATCTTTATAATAAGCTTTGAATTCGATAGCCGTGGATTTTGAAAATTTATGTTTAATGCCCAATTCATAGGCGACTGTTGTCTTAGGATTCAAATTGGGATTCCCTATGAGGGAATAGGGATTTTCCGAACGGCTTGTGAGGTTGGCATAAACATAGTTGTAGGTTGGTAATTGACTGAAATGACCATAATTAAAATACAGGACATCGTTATCAGTAACCGGATGGCTGATTCCCAGACGCGGGCTTAAGTGACCCTTGGCTCTCCGCCCCAGAAGATTGAACGTTTCATTTATAAAGCGTTTTTTCCCTTCAGGGGTAATGGTAAGGATATCGGGATTATTCACAATATCTTCCACATATTCCCCGATAATCCAGTAATCATAGCGCAGTCCTATATTGGCAATCATACCTTCAAACGTAATTTTATCCTGGATATAAAAGGCTCCATCTGATGGTGATACGGTATAATAATCGAAGGATTCACCCAAACCTGAACCACTGCCTGCCCAAGGTTTATAGATATCTATGACCTGCATATCAGTTTTACGATGATTGTATCCCCCTTTGACTGTATGCCGTGTATTGGGTTGCCATGTAATATCTGCTTCAAAAGAATAGTTTTTACTGAAGTAATCATACCAATACGGTGCATCACCATGATCCCAGAACTCATCACCATTGTAGACACGAAGATTTCCAAAAGGATCCAAAGGAGTATAAGAGGTGGGATCCAAATCAAGGACTTCATTGTATTCGGACCAGTGTTTATTTTTAACCGCATCGTGCTTTCCGGTATAAAAATATCCCAGGTTCATATTGTAAAAAAGATGAGAATTCAGCGTATGTGTCCAAATAATATTAACAACCTGTGATTCCCGGGTTGTAGTGGGGTAATTATCCATGATTTCTTTATAGGCATAATCATAGTCCCTGTCGACATTGGCACTATGGTTATAAGAAACGGCAAATTTATGTTTTGGGGTAATCAACCAGCTCAGTTTGACCATGCCGCTGAAGTTATTTTCCTCCCGGCTGACAAAAATATCGGTCCATTCACGATAAGGATACAAAGGACCTGCTGTAGGTAAATAAGTGTCTGTCAGATAAAGATAACCACTCAGAAAATAGGAGAAATTTCCCGGAATTTTCTCATTGTTCCTAAACAGCGGGCCCCCCAGAGTAAACTCAATATTGTCTGTGTTGAAATTATCAGATAAAATTTTATCTGTCTTATATCTTGCGGAACCTTCCAGTTGTTTGGCGCCTTCCTTTAATTTGATGTCAATAATACCGGACATCGCTTGCCCATATTCTGCGTTAAACCCTCCGGTAATGAATTCCAATTCTTCGATGGCATTTGGATTTACATACAGACTGTTTGTGGCTCCAGTCAACGGATCTTTAATAGAAAGTCCGTCCACAATAAATTGTCCTTCATCAACACGCCCTCCCCGGATGTGAATTTCATTATCTCCGCTTTTCGATACACCGGTTTGCTGGGCCACAATATCGCTGACACTCTCCACTATGGAATTTTCCAGATCGCTGGCGCTTACATTGACAGAAGAACCGGTGGCATCTGCGTCAATAATCGGACGTTCACCAATCACCGTCACCTCTTGTCCTAAAGCCAAAACGGTTGGTTTCAGTTGAATATTCAGAACGCGTGTTTCCCGTTTAGAAACATCAATGCCGCCGTGAATCTGAACGGTATAACCCATCATGGAGACCTCAAGATCGTAACTTCCGGAAGATACATTCGGAATCACATACGTCCCATCCACATCAGATGCGGCACCGTAATATGTCCCTTTTAAAATGATATTTGCTCCCGGCAGGGGTTCACCCGTATCTGCATCTGTAACTGTTCCGCGGATAGTCGCAGCATATACCAAAGATGTACTAAGGACAATGAAGAGAAGTATTTTAATTATTATTGTATGTTTCATCATTCCAATTCAAATACGTGTTTAAAAAGTCTATCTACATTATCATTTCCATTACAGTAGTAAAGGGGGATGGTCATATAATAGCAAATACCATCGTTTATTCGGGTTTCGGTCATAATTCCGGGTGCGCCATTATAGGATCGCCCGTTCGGACCGGCATCCTCAAACCGGTATCGTATGACAGCATTTTCCCCGGGTTCTATAGCCCATAAACGGTCGGCCAGGGTAGACCCCAGTGATAAAGCCAATGTTGAATCCAGCTCTGAATTTCCCCAGAATGCATCGATTTTCGTCCCCGGCAGAACCCGCCCCGTTTTACTAAAAAAATACATAGTATCAATACTGGTGAAACTCCAGGTTGTATCTGCCAGTGTACCGCCTTTCATGGCATTATTCATAAAGAGAATACCACCATCAGCGACAAATCGTGTCAGAGCCAGGGCAGACTGGTTGATGGAGTTTTCCCCCCTGAATGTAAACCAAAAAACATTCTTAAAATAACTCAAATTGTATTCTATATCCTGCGTGCTGTAAGGGATTGAATTATGGGCATTGTTGACATTATCCCCGATTTCCCAGACAGAATAATGATCCGCACCAATGATCTTATCAAATATTTCTTTATAAAAATTCTGATGAGTATAATTAAGCTGGTCACTTGCATAGTCATTGACAATCAGATAATCGCCGACAGGTGCAATCACTTTCCACGTATTTGGAATCTCATCATCTTCGGGATCGGGAAAGGAAATAACATTCGATTTTGCTCCTGCAATGTCCTGTGCCTGAAAAAAGATTCTGTGAGTTCCTGGTTCCAAATTCTCAAGGAAAATGGAGCGCTGATCCCCATCCAGCCGGTGCCATGTGCTTGTATCATCCAAAGCCCAATAAATGGCTGTGATTGTTTCCAAACCGTCCAGATCGTAAACATCCCAGAAAAAAGAGTGGTGTGTAAAAGACTGATGGACAACATTCGGGGTAGTTGCAACAGAAGGGAGGGAGTTCAATTTCCATTCCAGAACGGGCGGGGAATTGTAAACAGGAAAACTTGCGGCAGCCGGTGTACTGTCTTCCAAACTGTCATTATCAACAGCCCAGACTTTTATGCTATATATATCAAATTTGCTTCGTAAAGGCAGATAAAATGTATCGGATTCCTGTTGTGTGAATACACGTTCAGGCATAAAACTCCATTGATAATAATATCCGATTACTTCACCATCCGGGTCATCACCCCACCAGAATACCTCTTTGACACTGACTGTTGTATCGAGTCCGAGGATTAGACTGTCGTTTTCTTCAATCCAAATTGTGTCTCCTTCATTAATCCAGTAATCACCGACAGTTAATACCGTATCCGGATGATAAATTATGGATATATGCGTTTCGGGGGCCAGATTGGTATAGGTTGTTTCCGGGATATTCGGCGTAAATGGATTTTCACAATTCCACATGAGAAGTGTTAATAAAAACAAAATTCCAACAAATACTCTATTTCTCATGGATACCTCTCATGATTGATCTGATTCTCACCCCATCAAAATCAGGGTTGCATGAAAGCCATGGTGTCGCCAATTTTCCGGATTTCCCCGTGATGATTTGATATTTCATGCTTTCTGTCATTTCATGAATGAATAAAAGGGGGGAGTTGAATCCCCCCTTTTAAACAAGATTTCTATTTAAGATACGTCATCTTTTTTACAGCGTTGAAATCACCGGCATTGATCTTGTACAGATAAATACCGCTACTGAGATTGATCGGTTTCCATGTTAAAGTATGTTGTCCGGGTGCATAAACACTGTTTGTCAGCGTATGAATTAACTGTCCTCTGACATTGTAAATCTGAATTGATACCAGAGTTTGTTCAGGGAGTGAGAATGAGATAGTGGTAGAGGGATTAAAGGGATTGGGATAATTCTGATACAAGGTATATGTGGTTGGTACTACAGGCTCGGTTGCTGATGTCAGCCCAAGATCCGTTCCGTCCCGGACTTCAATCTTAAAGGTGCCATAGGTGAACTGGTAAACACCTTTTACGATATCAAGGTAATCACCGATACCTACCGTGTCAGTGCCGCCGATGACAGCATATTCATTGCTGACAATGGTAAAGATTTCGGAAGGAACACAATCGTCATCGAGCAATATGCTGTCACTTCCATTTGTTATGGTGATATCATACTGATTGATGGAAGCGATTTGTGAAAAATCGGCCAGATTTACTTCAACACCTTCGAAAGATTCGTGATCGGCAGCAATATCCGAGATAGAAACTCTTGCGGGAGCGGGTGGTTCTGAAACATCGCCTGCAACGATTGAATCAGCGACAATATAGGTGTTTTTCTGCCATCTCCAGTAATCATCGTAGTTATCATCAACTCTGCCGGTTACAGTGACTTCCTGGCCATACTGGAGTCCGGCAAGCTGTTCAGGTGTGGCAAGAATGAAAATGCCGTTCCATGGACCACTGGCATCGGCCATGGGCAGGGCACTGACACCACTATTGGTAAAATGCGTAACATATCCCTGTCCGGCAGTGATATATCCGGTGACAGTCACGGTAGAGCCGTGGAATGGTGATTCACCATTGGCCCAATGTGTAAACTGGATATCCCTGATCACAGGATTACCATCTGTCACCACATAAGAGAAGTTTTTGAGATTTATATCTGACGGTAATGTAGACACACCGCCCTTTTCATCCTCAACATAGAAATAATAATCAACGAAGGCACCCTCTGCCTGAGCTGGAATTTCTCCGGCAAAAACCTTGTCGCCCTGATCATACATGATAACTTCCGTATAAGAGCCGGCATTGTCCACGCGATAAAAGACTTTGGCATCGGTTATTGACCGGTTCGTGACGGCTTTCACCTGAACCGTTACGGCATCAGAAGAGGAGGGAAGTTGAGGTGTTCTTGAAGCATCGGTCAGAAGTGCAGGACCTTCACCGGTTACAATATCCCGTTCATAAAGTGGTTCAATTTTATACGTTGTGGAATCTGCATAACTGCCGTAGTGATGATAAATCCATCCAACAACACTCTGCAGCTGCGTTCCAACAGGAGGTACTATATAGTTTCTCAGGCTGTCTGAATCATCATCAACCAATGCAGCCCCGGATCCATCATTAATTTCCATAACTTCATATTGGAGATCATTGTTTGTAACGACACAGTTTTCAACTTTTACAAAGACATTTCCCCATTGTTCGGCGGTCGTGGGCCACCGCAGGTCTCCTGTTTTCACAAGAGGAGTATCCGGAAGAGGCTGTTCGAAATTCATGATTTCAATATCCCCAACAAGCCAGAATTCCGTCATGTTCGCATCACCTGTGGTGTATTCACCCACATATCCGGTCATTTCAATCTCATCACCGGGGAAAAGGACGGGATAGATGGTTGAATCAGCATTATATGAAAGGATGGCACTCCAGGGACCGCCGTGAGGATCCGAAAGAATAAATTTAATCCCGTCTCCGGCATAACTGATACCAGTAGGCATGGTAACTATTCCCCGAACGGTCAACAGTGAACTGTCACCGGATTCTCTCACCAGATAAGATACATCAGATTCGGCATCTTCTCCTGCTTTTACCAGGTCCGAATACCGAACCTGCTGAATTCTCTGAATGCGGGTATATATTTTATCCTGCCCTTTTTTCACACCTTCTACAATATCATAGGCAATTCGGGGAGCAATTTTACGGTTGTTGTAATCATAGTTGAGGGGGCCGGTAATGGATTTAATCGAATCATATTCTGCGGGCCAGAAATAGTAATTTCCATTATCAACCATTACAGTGTCCGTACCATCTGTTACAGACCACTCACCGTATCCTTCATCGGGATTTGCCACGGCAACATCCCTGATCTGGACAAGCACTGCCTCATAGGATTCTGATTCGGCAGCTCCTGTGGCTATCTGATCTGCAGTGACGACGATTGGTTCAATACCGAAAACACCTTTTTCTTCAATGACAATTGATGTGAGATCGGTAAAACGAGTCATTCCATATTTTTCCTCGACAGTACCTGTTAATGTCACACTGTCTCCCTCGGCAATCAAAATATCATCGGGAGCGCTGTCATACACAAAAATTCCGGACCAGGGCGCATTATCATCCTGAACGAAAAAATATTTGTTCCCATAGGCATAGGGCTCTGCCGTTACAATACCTGATATGGTTACAGTTTGTCCGTTCAAGGGAGAATCACCACTGGCATCCGTTGTGTACTGAATATCCCTGATAGGCGTAATCTGGGCAAAAACAGTTGTTACCAGGACCGCTATCAGTACAACGGTTAGCAGTTTTTTCATATCACATCTCCTTTGTTTATTGTTCTCTACTTAATGATCAAAAAGCGGCCGGTTTGTTTTTTACCGGACTCTTTATCTTCGATGGAATAAAGATAAAGTCCGGTTGCCGTCGCCTGATCATAGTCGGTGATAAGATCCCATGCGTGTTCTCCACCGGCATAAACGGTATTTGATGTGGAAAGTTCTTTCAGGGACATAATATCTGATCCGTTATATGTATCGGCATCATGGTCAATGGTTTTAATCAATTCACCGGCAATGGTAAATATCCTGATAGTTGCTTTACGGGGTAAGCCATAGAACCATATCATCCGCTCACGAACTCCCAGACCGTCCCAGGCTGCATGAGCATTATAGGGATTGGGATAAACTCCCGTTATCCATTCTTCTTCCGGATTAGCCGGAGACTGCCCGGCAACAACCGCCGTACGGTTTTCCAGTGTGCTGGACTCCAGAGATACGAGTCCCGTGGCAGGATCACCGGTATCAAAGGAGGTCACGGAAAATACATTTTTATCCGGCCACCCGTTAAGTATGCCAGTATTTTCAAACTTATAGTAAAATGTGTCCGGACCAAAAACGGTATAGGACGGATTTCCATATTCATCTTTTATCCGGAGGACATCCAATCCACTGTTGAATCCAATATCATTTTTCTTGTCAATTTGTCCTAAAAGTGTCCACTGTTTATCAATGCCACTTGTTTTACGGCGTGCGTAAATCCGGTATCCTTCAAAGTCCTTTTTCCGGCTGATAGGGTCCTCGAAATCTTCAGGAGAATTATCCCAGTACAAAATAGCTTTACCGGCTTCCACTTCAATATGAAGGCGGGGAGAGGGTGGGGGAGAAGGGAGTATATAGCGATCCAGTACCCCATCCCCATCCTGATCTTCCCAATCATCCAGAACGCCGTTTCCGTTGCTGTCTTCGCCGTTATAGGCCTTCTGGGCCCAGTCCAGGTTTGCCCGAAGGAGTTCACGCCTCTCCGGTGAATCTTTTAATTCATTAGTTGCCCAACGCCCACACCCTACAGCATATACTACATTTAATGTGTCTCCGGGATAAAAATTCCAGGCTGTGCTGTCTTCATTTGCCGGATGTGTCCCGAATGGACCGGCTGAGATGAGTATCATCCAACTGTTGGGCTGACTGGGGTATCCATCCTCCGTGTAGAGATCGGGATAAGTACTCGGATCACCTTTGGGAACCGACGTTTTCATCTTATCATAGCGCTGATTGTCATCAACCGGCATAAAGTAATCCGGATAGGTCATATTGGATGCTGCCTGCCACGGCCATTGATTATACTGAGTATCCCAATATTCCCTTGGAACCGTTTCCGATCCGAGACAGGAAAATCCCACATAACTTTCGGCATATCCGTTATCTCCGTCCGCATCGAACTGGTAAGCTATATTCCGGGGAAAGCCCGGGACATTATCGTCCGGCATAGGGTCAAAATCAGATTGATCAAATCCATTCTGATTATCATACCAGCTCCAACCGCCGCCATTTTCATAAATACTTGTATAGTTCATGTTTCCGACAGCAGCATCTGCCCACAAGCCAACATAAACGTCTTTAATTACATCGGTACCCTTATTGACAATAAAATAATCCAGAATCACAAAAGCTTCTGCAAACTTATAATTCCAGGCATGAGTCTGTAAATTAACTTCTAAATTCATGGGTGTGTGTTCAACAACCGGGCTCATATCATGAAACCGGGTGATAAAATCCTGATGACTGACGGCATCGGGAGAATAGTAGCGGCTGGTAGTAATAGAGGAACGAACATAAATTGAATCACCGTTATCTGTAAATTCAAATCCTTCTGATCCGTAATCAAATACACCGTCCACAATGGCCGTTGAAACCCGTTTCACATCTCCAACAATTCCACCGATCCATAAACCGCCATAGCTCATGTGTTCCACTTGTTCCTTAATATTGTCGGGATATTGTTTGTACATGAAACTTGGTTGATCCGGATTGTTATATCCTTCGCCAATGATTCCAAAATTTGTGACCGTTAAACCCAATTGTCCCACCGTCGTATAATGGACATAATCGGCAACGCCGGCGCTGCTTTTTTTCATTTGAATATCCGAAACAGGTCCACTGCGTCGCTGTCCATAGGCACTTGATTGAATGATTAAGATAAAAACCGCTATAATGACATACAGAAAGTGAATTCTTCTGAAAATCGCTTTTTTCAATGCAACTCCCGCTTGATACCAGTAAAATAATCGATCTGATTATTTTCTGTTTGTCCAAATGTGTAAGATGTGAAAATATTCACCTTTTCCCCGGATTTATTGGACATATAAGCTATTTATTTTTAACGGATAAGTCAAAATTAAAATTATTTATAATCCCTTAATTTCAACTATCCCAAAGAAATTTTTACATTGTTTTAATTATCTATTACAGTCAAAAGTATGTCGTTGTAAACCAGTATGATAGAATAATTCATAAAAGTAATGGTAAGGATTCAAGTCATTCTTAATACAGAAAATCTCATTGCCCTTAAGAAATCTTAACTATATCTTAACACACAATTCATAGTGAATTAATTTAAAATGCGGATTATTCCGTGTATTTTCCGGCTTTGAAAAGCGGCTGTCCATGAAAAACCCAGGGAGTTCATGAACAAATACAAAAGCGGACTGATTAAAACATTACAGATTCTTGGCCTGTTATACATTTTTCTTCTCAGTATTGAATTGATTGGTTTGGGTTTTAAGTTGTTCGGCAAAGAGTTTGCCCATGCGTTGATGGAAACCACATCTTCACCATTTGTCGGGCTTTTTATTGGGATTCTTGTTACCAGCATGGTACAGAGTTCTTCTACGGTTACATCCATAGTTGTCGGGATGGTGGCGGGAGGGACGCTGACTATTTCAGGAGCCATTCCCATTGTGATGGGATCCAATATCGGAACATCCGTAACCAATATTATTGTTTCAATGGGATCCTTATCCAGACGCAACGAATTCCGGGATGCCTTCTCAGCAGCTGTTGTCCATGATTTTTTCAATATCCTTGCGGTCCTGATCCTTTTTCCGCTGCAAATATCCTTCAACATACTGGGTGTTTTATCTAAAAAACTGGCAGATATTTTTGTCGGGTCATCCGGAGTCACATTTAAAAGTCCACTTAAATTGGTTGTCGGGCCTGTTGCATCCTGGCTTGCGGAGTTTTTAAATAAAAATCCTGTTCTCATTGTTATTATGGCTCTTGTGCTTCTCTTCATTGCACTCCGGTATATCGTTGTGGTCTTGAAAAGTGTATTCATTAACAAGGCAGAAAACTTTTTCGATAAAGTTATTTTTAAATCTACATTCACTGCCCTTGCCTTTGGTTTGATCCTGACTGTTCTTGTCCAGAGCAGTTCCATTACCACGTCATTAATTGTACCTATTGTAGGTTCGGGTATTCTGACTCTGTATCAGGTTTTTCCCTATACCATCGGGGCTAATATCGGCACAACGATCACGGCAATTCTGGCTTCTCTTGTCACTGGTAAAACTGAGGCATTGATCGTTGCCTTTGCCCACTTTATGTTCAATGTAATCGGAGCTATACTAATTCTTTCTATTCCGTTTTTACGCAATATTCCACTTTGGGGCGCAAAGAAATTTTCAGGACTTGTTTATAATAATCGATATATATCCATTCTCTTTTTGCTCATCTTTTTCTTTATTATTCCACTGTTAGTAATCTTTTTATCGCGTTGATTTGAAATAGATTGAGATTAAGATTCATTTGCAGGTTATTTTAATAACTAATTACAACGTAAAATCGTTCATTTCAGTCAACATTTTTCTTAATTTCCCGACATGATAACGCAGATCCCCACCTGGACACATTCAACCCATTCATTTTCTCTTTCAGCTGCTCAAAAATATTTGTCTGTGATGAATCCGGTCATACGATTCACATGCAGAAATCAAGAATATCTTATCATAGATATATTCTTGAATGACAGGCAATTAAGGAAAATTTCATAAGGAGAGTCATGGCAAAAAAAATCATTAATGAACCTTCCCGGACCCTCATGGAATACCGTCTTTTACCGGGATACACAACAGATGAAACTTCCATTGATCAGATATCCCTTGAAACGACGTTGGCGTGGACTCCTGAGGGTGAGCAAAAATTCAAGCTCAATATTCCGGTTGTTTCAGCTGCCATGCAGAGTGTTTCCGGTGTGGAAATGGGAATTGAACTGGCCAGGCTGGGTGGACTGGCTTTTATATTTTGTTCACAAACGATAGAGAATGAAGCGGCCATGATCCGGGATATTAAAAGTTATAAGGCCGGTTTTGTGGATCCTTTCTATGTCCACCCGGATATGCTGATTGGAGATGTTTTCGAAATCAGTAAAAGTAAAGGCTTCAATACATTTCCCGTTGTTGATGTCAACCATAAACTGTTGGGTATTCTAACGAAAAATGATTACAGCGGAACCCATCATGCTCAACTGAAAGTTTCCGAGAGAATGATTCCCAGGGATCAGCTGGTTGTTGGAGTCAATATTTCTGATATCAAAGAAGCCAATAAACTGCTGAGAGAAAGTCATCAGAGTGTTCTTCCCATTGTTAATGAGGATGATCGGCTGAAAAATCTTGTTTTCCGGAAAGATATCCGCAATCACATGAATTATCCCATGGAATTGCTGGATGACCGGAAACGCCTGCTTACTGGAGCGGCGGTTAATACCCACGATTACAAAGAGCGTGTCCCGGCATTGGAAGAAGCCGGTGCTGATATTTTGACAGTGGATTCATCTGATGGTTTTTCAGTCTATCAAAAGCGAACCCTTGAATGGATCACGGCATATTATCCCTATCTTCCGGTGATCGGAGGCAATATTATCACGGGGAAAGGCTTTCGATTTCTGGTGGATTGCGGCGCACGGGCCGTGAAAGTCGGTATGGGCGGAGGATCCATTTGCATTACTCAGGAACAAAAAGGAACGGGGCGCGGACTTGCATCGGCAATTATTGATGTCGTTAACGAAAGGAATCGGTATTTTGAAGAGACCGGAAAATACATTCCTGTTGTTGCAGACGGAGGGATTGTGGATTCTAAAGATATTACCATTGCCCTTGCATTGGGTGCGGATTACGTGATGATGGGACGCTATTTTGCCCGGATGGAGGAATCCCCTACGGAAAAGATTCAGCTCAATAACCGGATTATGAAGCCCTATTGGGGTGAAGGATCTGCCAGGGCCCGCGAGTGGAAATCAGTCCGATATTACCAGATGAAGTTTGTTGAAGGAGTAGAAGGCTTTGTCCAGTATGCCGGCAAACTCCGGGACAATCTGCCTGAAACTCTCTCTAAAATCAAAGCATCCATGTCTTCCTGCGGCGTGACCAATATTCGGGAGTTTCATGAAAATGCAGAGCTTGAAATTGTCTCGGCATTATCCATCCGGGAAGGGAAGGTTCATGATATCTATATGCCGAATGACTCTTCAGATTATAAATCCGATAAATATTGACAGGACGTGTTGTTATGAGTATATCAATTGTTATGGGAGCCCAATGGGGTGATGAGGGGAAAGGGAAAATTGTAGATACCCTGGCTGAAAATGCCGATATGGTTATCCGGTATCAGGGTGGAGCCAATGCGGGACATACGGTAATACACGGATCAAATAAATATGTCCTTCATCTAATCCCCAGCGGTATCATATCCGGCCAATCAGTCAATATCATTGGAAATGGTTGTGTCGTGGATCCCGTATTACTCCTTAAAGAAATCGAAACTCTACGGAAGCAGGGGATTACGGTTGATCCCCGGCACCTCATGATTGCTGAAAATGCCCACATTGTAACACCCCTGCACAAATGGCTCGATTCACTTCAAAATGCATATATCGGTACGACCAAACGGGGAATCGGTCCGGCTTACGAGCAAAAAGCCCGCCGTAACGGAATTCGTTTTGATATGGTTGCCGGAAACAGGTATCAATCCATTCTGGAATCCCAGCTTGCTGAAATCCAAAAGGTGACTAAAGCCGTTTATGACCGGGAATTTCCCCTGGACATGGAAGATAAACTGGCAGAGTGTTTCAACTACGCCCAAGAACTTCTGCCCTTCGTCAAGGATACGGCACCTGTGATTGCCGATGCCGTGGCCTCAGGAAAAGAGGTTTTGTATGAAGGGGCACAGGGAACACTTCTGGATATTGATCATGGCACCTACCCCTTTGTGACTTCATCCAGTACAACCATCGGCGGGGCTTATACAGGATCCGGCGTTTACGTCCATTTCAATCAACGGATTGGCATCGTCAAATCCTATACTACACGGGTAGGTGAGGGACCCTTTCCAACGGAACTTTTTGATGAAGATGGTGAAATGCTACGAAAAAATGGTTATGAATACGGATCTACCACCGGCCGCCCCCGCCGCTGTGGCTGGCTGGATCTTCCCCTTCTGAAAAAAGCTATTCTAATCAATGGTTTCAATACCCTGGTTTTAACGAAAATCAGCTGCCTGTCCGGATTTCATACGTTGAAAATAGCTGTTGATTATCATGATAACCATCCGATTTATCAGGAGTTTGCAGGTTGGCAAGAACCTGTGGAAGGGATTACGGACTGGCAATCGCTCCCAAAAAACTGTCAGGACTATATTCAATTCATCGAAGATGCACTGGAGGTTCCTTTTGGGATGATTTCCACCGGTCCGGACAGGAAAAATATCATTATCAGAAACTCATAGCTTCATGATCCGCCACCGGCGGCAAATCACATTAAGAGGCATTTCATGAAAACACTATTTCAGAATGAAAAAATTCTTATACTTGATTTTGGATCCCAGGTGACCCAGCTGATTGCCCGAAGAATCCGGGAATCCCATGTCTATTGTGAAATTCATCCCTTTAACATGTCTCTGAAGGATATAAAAGCTTTTAATCCGAAGGGAATCATATTGTCAGGCGGACCGGCCAGTGTATACGCCAACAATGCACCGAAACCCCAGGACAAAATATACGATCTGGGCATTCCCATTTTGGGTATTTGTTACGGATTGCAATTGATTGCCCAACATTTTGGCGGATGTGTGGATAAGGCAGCTGAAAGAGAATATGGCAGGGCCGAACTGTCCATTCTGAATGAAGAAGATTTGTTCAACGGACTTCGGCTCGCAAACGGACGGTTAACGGTTTGGATGAGTCATGGCGACCGGATTGAGAACCTTCCCGGAAGCTTTGAAATACTTGCCGGGACGGATAATGCCCCGGTAGCTGCGATCCGGAACAAGGATAAAAACATATACGCCATCCAATTTCATCCCGAAGTTGCACATACTGATCAGGGTAAAGAAATTTTGAAGAATTTTATTTTGAAAATCTGTGATGTCCAGCCGGTTTGGACACCCCTGAATTTTGTCGAATCCCAACTGGAAAAAATACGTGAAAAAGTGGGAGGGAAGCGGGTCCTTTGCGGTTTATCAGGCGGAGTGGACAGTTCTGTTGTGGCACTTCTCTTGCATAAGGCGATCGGGGATCAGCTAACCTGTGTTTTTGTCAACAACGGCCTTTTAAGATTAAATGAAGCGGAAGATGTCCGGCAGGCCTTTTGTGAACATTTTAAAATCAAACTTGTCTATGTGGATGCAGAGGAACGTTTCCTGCAAGCCCTTCAAGGAGTTTCTGATCCTGAAACAAAACGGAGGATTATCGGTAACCTCTTTATTGACATTTTTGAGGATGAAGCCCGTAAGCTTGGAAATTTTGAATTTTTAGCCCAGGGGACACTTTATCCTGATGTGATTGAATCGATTTCTTTTAAAGGACCTTCGGCAACGATCAAAAGCCACCATAATGTGGGTGGACTCCCGGAAAAGATGCATTTTCAGCTTATAGAGCCTCTCAGAGAGCTTTTCAAGGACGAAGTCCGCGAAGTTGGCTTCCAGCTCGGCTTAGATGAAGAAATCCTTTACAGACATCCTTTTCCGGGACCAGGACTCGCAATCCGCGTTTTAGGCGAAATTACACGGGATAAACTGGATACTTTACGTAAAGCAGATTATATCGCCATTCAGGAATTGCAGAACCACGGCTTGTACCGGGAAATCTGGCAGGCATTTTGCGTCCTCCTGCCGGTTCGCAGTGTTGGCGTTATGGGAGATGAAAGGACGTATGAAAATACCGTCGTTTTCAGAGCAGTGACCAGTTTGGACGGCATGACTGCCGATTGGGCTCATATTCCTTATGACGTATTAAGTCGGATTTCAAATCGTATCATTAATGAAGTAAAAGGCGTGAACAGAGTAGCTTATGATATCAGTTCAAAGCCACCGGCAACGATTGAATGGGAATAACTGACTGAGTGGAGAGTTGAGAGGATAAAGTATTGATTTGGAGTTGGGGAGTTATGAGTTTGTGTAAGGTGTAAGGCTTTAAACTTATATCAATTTCCAATATTTAAATACTGTATATTGTTGACTATCAGTAATATACGACATATTTATTAAACCATGAAGACATCTCATATACATATTCTGGGTACCGGGACATCCGTCCCTGAACCGGGAAATGCACCTTCATCATATTTGGTAAAAATTGCTTCTAAAGCAATTCTGATAGATTCAGGTCCTGGAATTGCACAATACATTGTAAATGAAGGATACCATTTAGAAGATATTCATACTATTTGTTTTACTCATATCCATTCTGATCATATCCTGGGACTTCCGGAGATTCTGTTTGGGCTTATTCATGACAATCATATTGCAAATCATAGTATAAATATCTGTATTTCAACAAATTACGCCCATTTTATAGAAGATGAATTACTCAAGGCATGGCATCCGTGGTTTAAAAAATATCAGCATATCAATTATCGGATAATTCCTGTTTTTTCTGGGACAAATATCCTCATAGATGATGTACTTATCACACCATTTAGGGTCAATCATCATGAAAGCAGTCTGGGATATGTAATTAGAACCGGAAGTTCATCAATAGCTTTTAGTGGTGATACGGATGTTTTCAACATAAATGAAGTAGAAAAACATAATCCTGAAATACTTTTTTTGGATAGCAGTACATGTGAACCCAATAAAATTCCGGGACACCTGAGTGTTCAGGAGGCAGTTCGTCTTGTAAGCACTACCAGTATATCGAAGGTGTATTTAACCCATATAATGCCTGGAGAACGTAAAAAGATTGTGGAATTCCTTAGAAAAAGAGGAAAGATAAGTGATCCCGAGATACTATTAGCCCAAAAAGGACAAAAAATACCCCTATAAATACTGCGCATAATATGTATTATGTAAACTAACACGTTCGGGCGTTTAAAAAATTAAAAGATGATTATTTGCATTGTTACGAAAAAGTATGATTTTTAATATTGTTGTCCCTCCTTTTACTGTCTTTCTTCTTTCATGATGCACTATAAACAAAAATTAATACAGAATTATTATTGCCCTTTTATAAATAAAGAATAAAACTTACTTTTTAAGTGAAATAATCAGATCACGATTGTGATTATTTTTTCCGGGACTACGATGAATTTTCGGATATTCTTCCCTGTTGTATATTTTTTTACACGTTCATTTTCAAAAACAACTGCTTCAAGATTTTCCCGGCTGATGTTTTTCGGGACGGTTATGATGGTTCGGACCTTACCGTTTATCTGTACGGGATAATCAATCGTTGCCTCGATAAGATATTTTTCCTCGTATTCCGGCCAGCTTGAATATGCCAATTCATCTGTATTTCCCATTTTTTCCCAGAGTTCTTCAGACAGGTGCGGTGCAAAAGGTGATAACAACTTTACAAATCCATTCATGAATGAACGGTTCAGATTCTCCTCTTTATAACACTCATTAATAAAAACCATTAGTTGAGAGATCGCAGTGTTAAAACGACATGCTTCAATATGTTCAGTAAGAATTTTAACCGTTTCATGATAAACTTTTAAAAGTTGTTCTGATGCAGGAGCATCCGTGATTTTATCTGTCAGTGTCCCGTCTTCTTCAATAAAAAGGCGCCATATCCGGTTGAGAAAACGGTTTATACCGGCTAAGCCCTGTGTAGACCAGGGTTTGGGACGTTCAATTGGACCCATGAACATTTCGTATACACGCAATGTATCTGCACCGTATTCATGAATAATATCATCGGGATTAACAACATTTCCACGGGATTTACTCATTTTCTCGCCATCTTCACCAAGGATAAGTCCCTGATTCATAAGCCTTTGGAAGGGTTCATCTGTAGATACCACTCCGAGATCATACAGGACTTTGTGCCAGAAACGGGCATAGAGTAAATGTAAAACTGCATGCTCGGCGCCGCCGATATAGAAATCTACCGGCATCCAGTATTTTTCTTTATCGGGATCAACCAGCTTTTCCTCATTATGGGGGTCGATATAGCGCAGATAATACCAGTTAGAGCCGGCCCATTGAGGCATTGTGTGGGTCTCCCGGTAATATTTCTTCCCGTTTTTGGTAAATTCAACCCAGTCCCGGATGGAAGCTAAAGGCGACTGCCCCTTGCCTGCTGGTTCATATTTTTCAACATCCGGCAATTCCAGTGGGAGTTCATCCTCATCCAGGGCATATACGTTACCTTCATCGTCCTTATACAACGGAATGGGTTCACCCCAGTACCGTTGTCGTGAGAAAAGCCAGTCCCTGAGTTTATAATTGACAGCCCTCTCCCCTGCTTTGTGTTCTTCCAGCCATCGGATCATGGTGTCGATAGCATCTTTTTTATTCATTCCGTTAATAAAACCGGAATTGATATGAGTTCCGTCTCCAACGAAGGCTTCTTGTATGATATCCCCGCCTTCCAGAACCGGAACAATTTTCAAATTAAATTTACGGGCAAATTCCCAGTCCCGCTGATCATGGGCAGGGACAGCCATAATTGCACCGGTACCATAACTGATGAGCACATAATCAGCAATCCAAATGGGAATTTTCTCCTCATTAACCGGATTGATGGCATAAGCACCCGTAAATACACCTGTCTTTTCTTTCGACAGTTCTGTCCGGTCTAAATCACTTTTTAGAGCCGCTTCTTCCTGATATCGCTTTACCTCATCCGTATATTCCGGTGTGCATATTTTATCAACAAGGGGATGTTCCGGAGAAAGAACCATATACGTGGCGCCAAAAAGTGTGTCCGGACGCGTGGTAAATACTTTTATTGATTCAGAATGGCCATCTACGGGAAAAAGGACTTCAGCTCCTTCGCTGCGCCCTATCCAGTTTCTTTGCATCTCTTTGATGGCTTCAGGCCAATCCAGTTTATCAAGTCCTTCAAGTAATCGGTCGGCATAAGCAGTGATTTTCAGCATCCATTGTTTCAGCATAATCCGGCGGACAGGATAACCGCCCCGCTCGCTCTTTCCATCCACTACTTCTTCATTGGCCAGGACGGATTTAAGTTCTTCACACCACCACACGGGAGATTCTGCTTCATATACCAGACCCTTTTTGAAAAGCTGGATGAATACCCACTGGGTCCATTTGTAATAACCCGGGTCTGTTGTGTTCACGACCCTGTCCCAATCGTATGAAAAGCCGAATTGTTTCAATTGGCGGGTAAAGGTGGCTATATTTTTTTCGGTGGTGATTTGCGGATGAGTGCCTGTCTGAAGCGCATAAGTTTCTGCCGGCAGGCCAAATGCATCAAAACCGATGGGATGAAGAACATTATAACCGTTCATTCTCTTGAATCGGGCAATAATATCACTGGCTGTATATCCTTCGGGATGCCCGACATGCAAACCCTGTCCCGATGGATAAGGGAACATGTCCAGGATATAAAATTTTTCTTTCCCGGGGTCTTCCTTTGTCCTGAATGTTTTATTCTTTTCCCAAATGCTTTGCCATTTTTTTTCGATGTCTTGAAACGGATAAGATTTTGCCATGCATCAACCTTTCTTTGTTACGATTCGACTCGAAATTTAACGGATTAGCTAACGATTATTAATTGAAAACTGACCTAAAACCCAAAAAAACGAGGGAAATTTTCAAAAAGTACCCATAGCAAAAGGTTAAAAATGAGAACAAATAACAATAATAGATCAAAATGTTCTTGATTGTTTTTTTCTTGGAGATGGCTATCCCGGTCGATTTTATGATACAGATAGATCCAGAATGCTAAGAGAAATGTTCCACCTGTGAGAAGGAAATAGCTGTAAAGAGTCTCAAAATTCATGTGTTTCAGAAAATGTATCCAGACAATACTTCCGGCTGTTACAGGAATTCCATGAAACGTCATGAGCATTAAAAGATAAGCCCTGCGGTATCTGGTCCGCCACCAGTCTTCTTTTATAAGAAATAAAATGATCATTGGGAGCAACAGATACCCATAAACGGCATACAGATAAGTTGTTCCGGATAAAGAAAGTATTAAGAAAGGCAGAATCAGAGAATTCAGGCTCATATCCAGATAAGAAGCATCTGACTGCTTGCGCCAGGACTCAAGGAAGAGGATGATTACAGATATCACGAGGAGTCCTCCACCTAAAACACGGACAGGCATAGAAACCATCTGAGGATGAAAACGAATTATCAGAAGGATGGTTATAAAAGTCTGAAGAAATGAGGCATAATATGATTGGGCCGGCTTTGTAAAATGCTCTCCGGGGGTATAAAGGCGGAGTATCAATCCGGAAAACAGGAGAAATGAGGCATAATCCCGAATCATGACCTGTTCGTTTTGGGCAGATAAAATAAATAAAGAAAGAAATAGAATTAATGAAGAAATAAAATACCTGATGCGGAAAGCTTGAGACCGAAATGTTCCGCGGGATAAATGCAAAAATAGGGAGAGGACTTCAAAAGATAAATACCAGATGAGTGGATGATCAAATCCGTTAAGGAAAAAGATAAAATAAGGGATCAATCCAAGAGTGGGATTAGAATCAAATATTCCATAACGTTTCGTATTTATAAGTGCCGGCAGCATAGCTAAAGCGGCTAAGGCAAATAAAACCCCGGATTGCTGATGAAACGTAAATCCTCCGGAAAATCCATCAAATGAAATCAGGCTGATAAATGAAGAGTAAATCAGTCCTGTCCATAAGACTAATGCCGATATTTTCCCGTAAACCTGTTCCCTGTTGGAAATGACGTATAAAACGGCAGCAGCGGATAAAACAAGCAGCAGCGTATATATATGAGACAGAGTAAGGTGTATCATGAGAGAACTCCCAGTTCTTGAATCATCAGAACAAGGATAGTCATGATTAACATGACCCCGGGAAATTTGGATCCCTTCCCCTCCCCTTTTTTTGTCAAAAAGAGCAAAAATGCCACGGAAAGAATTGAAAGCAGTGTAAAAAGTATCAAAAGAACCATTCCAAAAATATTTTCATGCAAAAAAGTAAAAAAGGTATAAGCATAAACCTTTCCGGAAAGGGTAAAAGGATTCAGTAAAAGCCCCATAGTGAAGATAATTATTGAAAAATATCGGGTTAAATCATCCTTGAGAGTCTTGAATAAATCCTGAAAAAGAATAATAGTCAAAACATACAAAGGGAAAGCTGTTATGAAACCATTTTGCAGGTGTAAGACAGATATATTAACCGGGAAAAACCTCAGGTTCATGAAAATTAGGGCAAGAACAAGTAAAAAAGTTATCATAAAGGGGGCAAAAAAATCCTTTCCTGAGCATTCGAAGAAGAGAAGCCCCATCAAGACGAATAGTATAACGGAAGCAGAGATAAACCAATACATAAGAAAAACTTGAGGATTCAGCATCATACCGGTCAGTCGTTGGATGATGAACAGCAAGGCAAAATATGAGATAATCAGTTCGATTATTCCATGTCTGACAGATACAATACCCTGAATAATATCTGTTAAGCGTATAACAGCCATCAGAAAATAGGCGGAAAGAATCAAGTACAGAACTGATCCGGAAACCGGAATAACAGCAGATATTTCATGAATGGGTGTGGAAAGAGATGCTGGTTCCTGTAACATATTGAACAGGAAATAGGCTGTTATCAATAAGAAAGTCGGAATGTAGGTAACAACATGTAATTGTTGTTTTCTGCCGAGTTGAGAAACAAAAAAATAGATAAACGAGGCAAAGAACATCATTCCTGTATTACCTGCAATAACCAGGAGATAAAGAGATATTATAATCCACAGATACCTTCGCTGGTCCATATCCTGGCGAATCAGCAGCAGAATGAAGAGGGAAAATGAAATCCAGATAAGAAAAAGAGTATTCATTTCATCCAGTTGAAGGGTTAAAGAAAACATGTTGAAAAATGAGACAGAAGAAATAAGGGGAAACACATCCTGTAAAATCAGGTATATGGTAGTTGATATAAAACCGGTCTGAAAGAGTAAAAATATCGGGTACCGGTGGCGTATTCGGTAAAAACGATCTGGCAGAACATCCACAAAAAATGCAGGAACAAACAGCATAAGGAAAAGGCTTTTCAAAAGAAGATTCATCCTGTTACCAATCCTATCATTAAAATGATAAAGCTTATAATAAAATAGAGTGTCAGGATAATAATTACGGGAGTATCCTGTTTAAGCACACTACTGGTTTTCCGTTGAGATTGAGGAGGATGATTACGAAAACATTCCATATTCTGAATGTGTTTAAAAAGAGTTTCAGAGTCATACAAGAAAAACACAAACAGCGATAAAAGTGAAAACAGGATCCCCACTAAAGCAGTAAAAACATTCCCCGAAAAAAGAAAGAGGCTGATAAAAAAACCGCTGACCAATAGTTCATCCATCTTCTGTTTATGACGATAATAGATTCCGATAAGCAGTAAAGTAATAAATACAAGAGAAAACAAGATAAGTCTGATGATGGTTAGTTTGAAAAGAAGGATATCATATTCGTAGAGAGAATATGTTAATACAGATTTTTTCAAAGAGCCGGGAAGTGTCAGAAAAAGGGTAACCGGAAAGAGAATAAAAAAAGACAGCAGGGGCAAAAACACAAATTGCCGGCGAAAGGCAGGAATCAGCCCGTACAACAGATAGAATGTCGTAACATACACAAGCAGAGCCAAAAAGAGCTTATCCTGCAGAATCATCATGGTTCCTTCCCATCATAAAGAAGATGAAAAACAAAATCAGGAGAATCATCCCGGTAAATGCAACAGGAATTGTAGTATGGTGCATCAGAATGGATACCATCACAGTCATACCCATCACATACCCCATTCCCTGAACAAGTTTGCCCTTTGAGAAAAAAAGCAATATCCCTGAAAAAACAATCAGAAAACAATAAGAAATATAGGGTAATAAAAGTTCCCACATCATAATCGATTGTCCTTTTCTTTTTCCAGATAAAATCGGATAAACAGGATGAGAATCATCAACAACAACAAGGAGAATACGGGTATAAGGACTGTTTCTGAAGAAAGACGTGCAGGATAAAGGATGATAAAGAAGCCTGCCATCATAAATGATATCACATATAAGAGAAAAAGAAAAACCCGTGACAGGTTTTGCGGTAAGAGAATGGGTCTGATATTTCTTATAAAAACAAGAGATATGGTACATAAAAGAATCGGAATAAGAAACAGGAAATAAGCGGGTTCCTTTGAATACTCTACAGGGAGTAAAATTAAGATTACCAATAAAACGATGATTCCTATCCGGAGCATCGGTGATCGGAAATAAAAAAACATGCCACCGGCTATTACGGTAAGGAGAATCATAATCAGGGAAAACAGTTGAGGACTTATATTCATATCATCACCAAAGCAATTGCAGTAACCATCAGTACCGGTAACAAAACTTTATTGTTCAGTCTGATCAAATATTCCTCATCCGGCCAGGAATAACGGGTCATCAAACGGCGTTGAAAAAAATCTAACAGAATCACGGCAAAAAAGGCCATCATGTATAGAATCAGGGGGTTAGTCAAACCGGATCGATTCAGCAATTCCGCCATAAAAACCCCGTTTCGGATACTCAATGTCAGAAAAATACTGAGGAGCAGAAATCCCGACACCTGTTCACACAGCTCACAGAAAATTTTTCCGTTTTCCGACAAACGCTCAAACCATGGTTGCTGTATCAGATACATGTCCAGTGAAAATGTATGGCGTATTACCCATAAATTAATAAACAGGACAATCACCAGAAAAGCCCTGAAGACAATGATCAATGATGAAAGAAATGGTACTTTTACAGATGCCGGATCTGATGCTCCAAGAATTAAAACCAGAAAAAAAAGAAGGAAAAAGTATTCAAAGAGAATCCGAATTCGTTTTAAAAAGAAATATCTCAGAACAGAATCCTTGCTGGAAAGGAACAATAGAAAATAGAGGAACAACATCACGGTCCCGTAGAGAGTTATAAAGACAAAGCTGTGTTCCTGAGGGACGGGAAAAAGAAACAGATAAACTAAAAACAGTAAGGAAACAGGGAGCTGTATCTTATATACGGCATCATTCCGGCCGGTAGTGTTGTTATACAAGGAGTTAGTAAAAAGTGATTTCAACTGAAAAGCAATACCGGTTTTTTTTCGACAAATGAGTCTGTTGCTAATCTGACGGTAATAAACAATCAGAAAAAAAAACAGGATCATACAAATTCCTGAAATCAGAATTGTCAGGATTCCTTTTACAAATGGATTGACGGGCAATGTTTCAAGAAAAACCGGCAAGTTCATGAATACTCTTTCTCTATCAATGTAAAATTCATCATGGAAAAAACAAATTCCAGAGCTTCGTGGTGCATTCCACAAAAAATATGGGGATTTTGAAAGTAGCGCTCATATAAATATTCAACTAAATATTGATGATTCATTTTATAATGGATGCTACCGTAATGAAAGTCGGATTCAAATTCTCTTTGTCCGGCTGCTTTATTTTGGGTATCGCCTCCCTCCTCTTTTCCGGACAGGATCTCCAGGTCATGCTTTATAACTTTCAGATATGTTTTCAAGTCCATCAGTAATTTTTTTCTGTACTCCGGAACGGAAATCGTATCAGGGTTCGAGTTCTTTGAAAAAGTGTTGTCATAGAAATGACAGGGCAGGATTTTTGTATGTTTATGAAAGTGCCTGAAAACAGAGTGGTTGATCACCAAATAGCTTTTCCCTTCCTTATCCTTTTCTTTTTCATATCCCATAATCAAATCGTAGAGAAAAAAAATATCTTTTATGGTGAGGATTGTGTTCAGCGATTTCTTTTTCGGGTTCAGAATATGGGCAGACAGACGCTTGAGAATTTTTTCATTGAAAACATTTTCCCGAAAAAAGAGCTCCGTTGTTTGAAAGAGGGCTTTATCATGATACTGAACAGCCAGCAATTTAATCTGTTTCATGATTTCCAGAATCGTAAAATAATCCTGAAGAATTTTAAGTTGGAATCCCGGGTATGAAAATGAAAATTGTTCATTTAAAACATCGGATTGATTTTTAATAAGGTAGTTCAAAAAGTTGAAAATCAGATAAGGGTATTCAAACGAGAGATGCATAATCTCTGATTGCCGAATCAATTCCGGTTCAGGTGTATAGGATGGCAAAGTAATTTTTCGAACATAACCATGATTCAGACAGGCATGAATATCAATTTCCCTTGCTCTTTTCAGAGCGGGGGTGCTGTATTTCCAAAAAACATTCATTGATATCTGTATCCTGAAACATAAATAATCAAAATATAAAGAATGCTCATCATCAGGGCGACAAAACCCTGGTAATTCAGTACCTGCCTGCTCATAAAGACAAATATCAAAATGATGAATAAGAGCATTTTCAGAAGGAATACAGGAAAATTCTCGCCAACATCTGAATCGACGGGTTTGGATAATATGGAATAGTCTTTCAGCGATGATTTATGCAAAATCCGGAGAAGATACAGAAAAAGAAAAATCAGCGCTGCAATCAGGTATACAGTAGTTATCATGTCAATTTCCCGTCATAATCAGGAGTTTTGAGCGTCAAAATCCCGGATTATCTCATCCATGACCGGAGACACTTCCCGGATGAGCCGGACCCGATCCCTGTGATGCATAAAAGAGCTTTTAAAGCCGTCAATCAGTACGTCTTTAATATCTTTCAATTTCAGATTGAACGTATGGTAGGCCAGGCAGAGTTCATCGGTGAGGGTTGTATTTGAAATTAATCGATTATCCGTATTCAGGCACAAACGGAGCCCGTAATCCTTGAAATACTTGAAAGGGTGTTTTTTCAGGCTTTTAACCGAGCCTGTCTGAACATTACTGGTAAGACAGATTTCCAGACAAATGCGATGATCGTTGATATAGTTGAGCAAGTCCCCATCTTCCGCAAGGCGGGTTCCGTGTCCGATCCTGTGCGCCCCGCAATAGTGGACGGCCTGATGAATACTTTCCGGTCCGTACGCTTCACCGGCATGGATGGTAATGTTAATATTGTTTTTCAAAACCAGTCTGAACGCATTTTCATGATCTTTGGCAGGATAATTCTCTTCAGGTCCGGCGAGGTCAAAACCTACAACACCCCTGTTTTTATAAGCAACAGCCAGTTCTGCGAGATTATAGGAGATATCCGGACTGATACTCCTCATGCCGCAGATAATCACGCCGCCGCGGATTCCAAAATCCATCTCTGCCTTTTTCAGTCCACGGATGACAGCTTCCAGGTTATCCACAGTTCCCATATCATTATTAACATGCAGGATGGGTGAATACCGGACTTCAAGCCATTTGATATTTTCCCCGGAAGCGTCTTCAGCCAACTCATAGGCGGTTCTTTCAAGAGCGTCGGGTGTCTGGAGCACACTCAGTGTCAAATCGAATTTTTTAAGATAAATTTCCAGGGATTCTCCCTTTTCAAAGTGAAGAAACTCCATCAGCTTATCTTTATTCTGATAGGGAATTTTGACATTATTTTGTTTTGCGAGATCGAAGAGGGTATCCGGCCTGAGTGAACCGTCCAGATGACAATGGAGCTCTGCTTTTGGAAGTTTATGGATGACTTCCCTTAACTTTGGATCATAGTTTTGATGATGTGACATTTAATTCCTTTTTGCAATTTTTGTTAATATCGCAGTAATTATGATAAACAGCAAGACCCCAAGCCATGAAAAACCGGATATTTCGAACCACCAGTTTTTATCTCCTGAGATAAAGATAGGCACAGCCACCAAAATACCCATCAGTGCCTCACCGGTAATGAGTCCCGATGCGAAAAGAAGTCCTTGCTTGTTTTCCGGGTTTGTTTCCCTGTGTTTCCGCGTAAAATGGGAAACCATACCGCCGATAAAGATGGGGGTTGAAAGTGTGATGGGCAGATATATGCCAACTGCAACAGCCAGAATGGGAATTCTGAAATCAGATCCTCTGGATTTCTGTATTAAATCCGCGACAATGATTAAAACACCTAATACTGCGCCGATAATGACAAAATTCCAAGGCAGGTTCCCCTGAAAAACACCTTCAGCTACTGATTTCATCAGTGTTGCCTGAGGTGCCGGAAGGGTTTCACTGCCAATAGTATAGGCACTGTGGAGAATATCCAGTGTAAGCCCCAGGGCTACGGCTGCTGACAGCGTTCCTACAATTTGCATGATCTGTTGTTTCCAGGGGGTTGCTCCTAAGATATAACCGGCCTTTAAATCCTGCATATTGTCACCGGCAATAGCCGCAGCACAACAGACAACTGCACCAATAATGACAGCACCTGCAGCACCTTCTATGCTTCCTGCCCCTTTGATGAGAAGCAAAAGCAAAGACGAAAAAAGAATTGTCGCAATGGTCACTCCACTGATGGGATTGTTGGAAGATCCAACCAAACCCGCCATATAACCTGCAACGGCAGAAAAGAGAAATCCGAAAATCAACATAATAACGGCCATTAAAAGTGCCGTAAACAGATTGTGAATAATATTCTGATAAATAAAAAAAACAGGAATCACGGAAATAATCAGGGCGATGATTACCCAATTTATGGGAATATCCTTTTCATGACGATCTACGACAATGCCGGAATTACGATTTTTATACGCATTTAAACTGGATTTTACACCGTTAACAAGGGGGCGGAAAAGATTGATGACAGACCAGATTCCGCCTATAACCATGGCGCCTACCCCCATATACCGGATTTTGGTACTCCAGATATCATACGCAGCATCCAGATACCCTGATCCGACTTCTACGGGATTAAAAAATGAATAGAGGGGAATCGCAATAATCCAGGATATCAATCCTCCGGCAAAGACCAGGACAGCTATATTTCTCCCTACAATATATCCCACTGCCAGAAGTGCCGGGGACAATTCAGAGCCGAATCCAATGATGGACCGTTTTCCTGCCTGTCTTGAAAAAAAAGGAAGGGCAAAATCAACAGCTGAATTCCACATCTGTAATCCCTGTTGAGCCAATTTCATTAAACCGCCGAAAAGGGCTGCTTTAAAAATCATAGACAAATTTTTTGAAGAATCATCATTTTCACCGCTATGGTCTCCTGCTTTCAGGACCTCTGCTGTTGCAACACCTTCGGGATATTGCAGTTCAGCCTCTACGATAAGTGCTCTACGGAGGGGAATGGTAAATAATACACCTATCAATCCACCAATACCGGAAATTTTAGCAATTTCGAAATAGTCGAAATCTGTCCAGTATCCCATAAGTACAAGCGCGGGTATTGTAAAAATCACCCCTGCAGCAAGGGACTCCCCGGCAGATGCTGCAGTTTGCACAATATTATTTTCGAGAATATTGGAACGTTTGAATAGTTTTAAAACACCCATTGATATTACTGCAGCAGGTATTGACGCACTTACCGTCATTCCGGCAAATAGTCCCAAATATGCATTTGCAGATGCAAGAACAATGGATAAAAAGACACCAAGTATCACTGATTTAATCGTGATTTCAGGTAAACTGTGCATTTCTTTCATCATAATCCCTGTTGTTTAACTGTGTCTGGTTAAAGCTTTGTCGGAACATGGAGTTAAAATAGTCATGATTCCATTTGTGGTAAAGTGATTTTTATCCTTAAGTTTGATTAAATTCAATAAAAACCGGGGTTCAACCATGGAAAAATACAGTTTCAAAGATTATGATGTAGACGGACTCACGTTTCTGATGTCCAACCGGAAGGAAGTGGTCAAATCCTATCAGAAGCTCATTTCAACGCTGGGTGGGCACCTGGATGACAAGACCCGGATACTCATTACACTGGCACTTCAGGTCACCACACAGCAACCTGAAGCCGTTAAAATTGTTATTCCCAAAGCCCTGAAAGCAGGAGCCAGCTCAGATGAAATCATTGACAGTGTCATATTAACTACACCGATAGTCGGACTTACCGGAATTATAAAATTGCTGCCAAAAGTCTTGGATGAACTCAAAAAACATCAGGATATGACAAAAGAGGGATAGTTATGAAATTATACGTGAGTGCGGATATTGAAGGAATCACCGGCGTAGTTAACTGGGATGATGCGGAGATCGGCCATCAGGAACATCAATTTTATCGCCAGATTATGACCCGTGAGGTTTTAACGGCTTGCAAAGAAGCAAAAAGCAACGGTGTCCGGGAAATACTGGTTAAGGATGCTCATGCCTCCGGCCGGAATATTCTGATTGATGAACTCCCGGATTATGTCACCGTCATTCGGGGTTGGAGCGGGCACCCTTTTTCAATGGTACAAGGGCTTGATGGCAGTTTTGATGCTCTTTTCATGATCGGATACCACTCCCCTGCAGGTTCCCTGGGGAACCCCCTCTCTCACACCATGGCTTCATCCATTATTCGGGAAATGCGTCTGAATGGTCACCGGATATCGGAATTCACCCTCCATGCCTTAGTTGCAGGACATTATAAAGTTCCGGTGACACTCTTAGCCGGTGACGACGAGATGTGCAAACAGGCAAAGGAACTGATTCCTCAAATTATCACATTGCCTGTAAAACTTGGGTTTGGCAATGCGGTTGTAACAAAAACCCCGTCAAAAGTATTTGATGAATATAAAACAGCGGTAAAAGAGGCCTTAAACGTGAAGCGTTTCAGAGAATGCATCCCGGTTATTCCCTCCTCACTGTCCATGGAAATTGTCTACTCACGTCCAACAATAGCCTATAAATACAGTTTCTTCCCCGGTGTTGAGATGACGGATGAATCAACTCTTCAGTATAATGCAGCAGATATTTTTAAAATGATGACGTTTATTCAGTTTTGCTCATGAAAGGAAATCAAGGAATTAATTAATTTATGATGAAATTCCGGATCACTCGAAGACACGGCCGCTGTGCCATCTGTAAAAAACATTCCATGCGGCGTATTCATCGAAACCGATGGATGAAAATGTTTCCGGGAACAAAGCTCCTGAGTTGCTATAATTGTCATTCAAAAGAATATGTCTTTTTTAAATACTTTTCTGTCATTTTAAAAAATAAGCAATAAAAAAATAATCCGGCATGATACGCCGGATTGTTTTGCGGGGTCTGTTGTGTGATAACGATTAAAACCGCTGAGTTTCAGACAGAATTGACCAGACTTCAAGCCAGTTTTCAGTACCGAAAGCTCCTTTACAATTAACATTTTCAAAAAATCCGTGTAACGGGATTATAGGATGCTATCGTTACATGATAATCTTCAATTCGTACGCCGGCAATGATGCGCCATTTATTGAGTGTTGTGTAGCGACTCATACCCAAACATATTTACTGTATTACCGTTCAGCACCGATACCCCTGTTATGCGTTTAACAGCATCGGCTGCATTGGAATCTCCTGACCGTGACATTTGGGAACCGCTTACCCCATCCTGAACATTGGATGACTGCCATTTTTCTGAAATCAGATACGCATCAGAATTTGAAGATGCCCGGGCTTCCACGACAATCTCCGATAGATTCATCACCGATGGAATGAGGGCAACATCCAGATAATGGTTTTCATCCTTCTGTATTTGAAGACCTTTCACGGCCTGGTTTTCATATCCCGCATAGGTGACAAAAACATCATAGCTTCAGGAAGGCACGTCATAAATCATATAATGACCGTCCAAATCGGTAGCTGCCCCCATGGATGTTCCGAAAATTATGACGTTTGCTCCGACAAGAGCCTGACCTGTCTTATAGTCAATGACACGTCCCATTAAGGATCCTCCTCCGTTCCCTGCATGGAGTAGTGGAATACCTGTACCAATCATCATGAAGAGCAAAATACCTGCCTTCATGAATTGCTTCGTCCGGATCATAGTGTCTCCCTTGTTTTATCGTTATCACACAGGGGAAATTCCACATCAGGAATTAAAGCATCATGAATAAAGAATGAATTAATGGTTAATAATTATTTTTATTTGAAATTACCTGAATTTCCAGGAATGATGAATTTTTTTATCAGATAGCGGGTAAGCAGATCATATATTTCATATTCATCGGAAAGCCCTTCTTCTTTAAGGGCTTCTTTTTCCCGATTCAGAAGTCCGTAATCCTGCCGGACAATAGGTCCCCCCAGAGCATTCTGCAATCCAACCTGGTGAATGTGATCAACAACACTGTCCACAAGCGGCATAAATATTTTTTTATAGTCTTCCGGAGAAATGCCGGCGACGGAAACGATTGTTTCAGCACCCCTTAAAACACCAATGATTAAATTTGCCGTCATCACTGCCGCAGCATGGTAGAAATCCTTTTTATCGTCGGGAAGCACAAAACTTTTAAGTCCGGCCTGAGATGCAAATGCTTTCATCCACTCAGGATCATCGCCGGATAAAGCCCACCAAGCCTTTTTAAGGAGTAACTTCCCCTTTTCAGGGTTTGTATCAATCACCGATATCATGGGATGAAAAGAATGAACTTCTGATTGAAAACCCGTACGGAGCGGGGATAAAATTTCCGCTTTATGAAAGCCGCTGGTATGGATAATATGAGACGTTTTCCATTCCGGTTTACCCTGAAGTGTCCGAATCAGGTCATGAAAAGAATCATCCCGGATACAAATAAAAAGGCATGCCGATTGTGATATATCACGTTTTAGGGTAAAATACGGAGCGAAATGTTTTTGATAGGCTTTCAGTTGATCATCTGATACATCATCAACACGATCTATTTTCCACCCTAAATCTGTCAGGAGTCCGCTCAAAGCCCAGCCGATGCGCCCTGTACCGATGAGTGAAAAGCTTTTATTCATGGTAATCCTCTTCCGAGAACACATCTGCCGTAAAAATAAAAAATTCCGTGTTTCTATCATGATAAGCCTGAGGATTCAGACCTGCCTTCATGGACAGATGGGTCAGCATCTCATCTCTGTCCCATCCTTGTTCTGAAGCTACCTGAGGCAGGAAAACAGCCTGCCGGAATCCTTGTTTTAAAACCACCCCGTGTTTTCCCGGGGTGATTTTTTCTTTAGAATCAACAGGAACCAGTTCGGAAAGGATTGAAATTTCAATGCTTACATCTTGGAGTTCATTCTTTCTTAAGGGAGGGAAACGGGGATCGGAAAAGGCTGCAGCTTCCGCCATTTCAAAAAGAGATTCTTTTAACGGGAGATATCCCACAATATGTCCGATACATCCCCTGAGATCATTATTTTTATGGAGTGTGACAAATATCCCGGTTTTTTGACTATAAAGGGGATTTTCCTTCAATACAGGCTTTGTATCGCTGATACCCAATTTGAATGAAAGGTGATTGCGTACAGCCCTGAGGAGCTCCTGTTTCACATTATGATCCAGAGTCATATCACACCTCCGCAATAACAGCCGACGTATATCCCACAACCGATGAATAATCACCGTTGATTTCGCCGGAATGGGTATATCCCGTAACACTGATCTGTGTTTTATCCGATTGAAGCGCTTTCAGGAGGGCGATGATACCCCCTCCGCCGCACGCTTCACAGCTTGCAGAAAAAAAATATTTTTCCAGTGTTTCAATGTCATAGTTTTTCATTGCATCTATCCACATGTCATCCATGCTCCGGGCCGTTTCAGAATTGTGAAAATGAGATAAGTCCGAGCTGGCAATGATTAATAAATCCGGATCCTGTGATTTGGCCGTTTTCAAAAAATTTGTCAGGTACGCAATATTTTTTTCGTCCTGATTTCCTATGACGACCGGTAAAAGACGGAAGGAATCACCCAAAATAACCTGCAGGAAAGGAAGTTGCACCTCCAGTGCATGTTCAAAACCATGGCCGGACTCAGAAAACCGGCATCCGGGCGATGATTCAACCAGCTTGTCAAAATCATGCGTTCTTTCGATAATACCCAGGGGTGTCTCATATCCCTCCCCGGGATAGATGGAGATAAAATTAAAAAATTCCCGGTGACTCGGGCTGATTACAAGGACATTTTTAAATATCTTTCCACTCAGGGATTTATAGGCTTCCGCCGCCCTTTGGCCGGAGTAGACATAGCCGGCATGGGGTACTACAAGGCCTGAAATTTTTCCTTTCAAATCCGGGGTTTTTGCATTTCCCAGAAAAACCCGAATCATATTGGTCAGTTCACGGGGTGAGCCCGGATAAAATTGACCGGCAACGCTGGATTGTCTGATCATTGTATCAACCCTCCCAGATAAATCAGTGAAAGATTATAAAAAGTGTGAGTATAGGCTGCAACGGCAAATCCTCGAAATAAAAAGACAAGACTCAGAATCACTGAGACGGCAGAACGGACCAAAAAGGTGTGCCATTCAAAAGGGTATTTGAATTCCCCAATATAATGGAGAGTTACAAAAACCGCCGTTGATATAAGAATAGCCGATACCCACGACAGCCATTCATTCTTTCCAAGTGATTGAATCATCAGATAGAGTCCATACATGAGAACAGCTCTGAAAACCAGTTCTTCATAGACGCCCGCTCCGCAACTGTAGGCTATGTTCAGTGCGTGATCCGGACTGTTGACAGGCGCATAGCTCAAATTCAGATGTATTAAAATGTAAAAAATAAACAAGGCGTAAATCAAGCCCTCTCCAACCATGATCGGAATGGATATGAATTTGAGTTCGTTTTCATTGAAATGAATATTATGGAGCCATTTCACCATGATAAAAACGATAAGAAAGAGAACAATACCCGCTTCCAGTCCGTAAAACCCGATTTCCGACAAGAGTTTTTTCAGGAGGATATCTGCACCGTTTCGGATTGCCACCGTTTCGGATTGATAACGGATAAACATGACCGATTCATAAATAATCACCAGAGGGATCACGGCGATAAAGGAGAGAAGGGGTGATTTTGTGTGTTTAGGAGGCATAACAATTTATAAAACGGAGTAGACAATTTTTCCGTCGATAATGGTCATCAGAGTTTCGATAGAGAGAAAATCCTCCGTTTCAAAGGGATCCTCACTGACAACGATCATATCCGCCAACATTCCCGGCAGCAGTTTCCCCACAAGGTGTTCCTTTCCTATGGCGATGGATGGATGTATTGTTAATGCATCAATACATTCGTCAACGGTCAGACTTTGTTCGGGATGCCAGGATTTTTCTTCCTTTTCGGGATACCTGAACACCGCTGCATGGACGGTTTTCCAGGGATTGACCATCTCAACAGGTGCATCCGATCCCATAATCACATTGGCTCCCGTACCCCACAGGTCCCGGTAATTATAGGCGTGATCGCAGTTGTCCTTCCCCCAAATTTTCTCTGCCAGGTGAATATCCCCCGGCAGGTGAGATGGATTCAGACATACGGTCAGATTGCGCCATAAAGTACGGCTCAAAAGGTCTTCAGGTATGTACTGGACATGTTCGAGACGGCATTTTCCGTCAAACCTGTCAAGACTATTGAATATTTGTTCCAGTGCAGCATCGCCAATCACATGGACCATCATATCCCAGTGATTTCGGCTTGCTTTCGAGAGAATCGCTTCCAATTCCTCACGGGAATATTTTAAAAAACCTTGGGCCGTTGTATCGGTATAGTCAAAACGCATGGCTGCAGAACGGCTTCCCAGGGATCCATCGAGAAAAATTTTCATTCCCAGAAATTCAAACCAGTTCCCTCCCCTGCCGGAGCTCTTAATCATCTTTTCTATTGCCTTATGATCATCCCAATAAATATAGGCTCTGAAACGGGGTCCCCGTTTGGACGGGTCCTGGTATAAATTCTGGTATTTGATGAAATTGTCATATTCTTCCACGGCATGAACAGTGGTTATTCCGTGTCTGAAGAGTTCCTTGAAGATTTTTTCCGGTTTATAAAAAACCGGTGATTCCATATTCCGGATAATGGGAGATATGAGTTCATTCAGGGCATCCTCTTTCACAATTCCCAGGGGTTTTCCTGATGCATCCAGAGGAACCCGGCCGTTTTGAATATTTTTCATGAGGATTCGTGTATCCATCAGGTCAAAGACGGAATAATTCACCCAGGCAGTGTGGTAATCCTTATTGATTAATATGGCCTTAGTGTGGGGGGATAGAAAGTTCAGGTCACTGGCCTGAGGCATGAGATATTCATCCCAGGCATTGGCATTCCATCCCCATCCCAAAAGCCATTCCTGTCCCTTGTAATAATTCCGGACCATTTGAATTGCTTCATCCCGGCTGCTGCTTTCACCCAGATTCAACTGTGTGATTTTCTTAGCCCAGTCGGAAACATGGATGTGGCAGTCACACAAACCCGGCAGAACAATCCGTCCCTCCAGATCAATGGTAATACTGTCCCGGCTGATGGAAGGTGAAAACTCATGGGACTCCCCGATTGCCGAAATGTATTGATCCTCAATCAGAAGGGCTGATACCCAGGGCTTTTTTATATCCCCCGTATAGATACGCCCGTTATACAGAAATATCTGACCTGTCATGAATTACCATATAAAAAGGTTTCGTTGAGTGATATTTGAGCGTCTCATCCTGTCAGTTAAGGATTGGGCAAGGCGTTTCATAAAAAGATATCCTACCTTAGGATTTTTTTCGAAGAGTCCGTTCAGTTTTTCGTAATCAAATTTAATGATTACGGCATCCTTATCCACCAGAGCGCTGGCACTTCTGGGTGAACCGTCAATAAAGGAAAATTCACCGACAGCTTCTCCCGGTTTTAAACGATAAATATTGATTTCCTCACTCTCTTCAAAATTTACCTTCATGGTAATCTCAATCCTTCCACTGACCAAAAAATAGAGATCACGGCTTTTTTCCCCTTCCTGGAGAAGCAGTGAACCGGCCGGAAGTTTTAATACTTCCGCATAGGGAATCAAGTTATCGAGAACAGCGTTTGGCAAAGCTTTGAAAAAAACCAGATCCTTTAAAAATTCTTTAACAGCCATCACACATCTCCTTATTTTTCATTACCAAGTTGGAGAACAGCCAGAAAGGCTTCTTGTGGGATTTGTACACGCCCCACCTGTTTCATCCGTTTTTTGCCTTCTTTTTGTTTTTCCAGCAGTTTGCGTTTTCGGGTAATATCACCGCCATAACATTTTGCGGTTACATTTTTCCTCAGTGCTTTTACATTTTCACGGGCAATAACATTATTACCGATTGCCGCCTGGATAGGGACTTCAAAAAGATGGCGGGGAATCAGACTGCGGAGTTTCTGTACCAGGCGCCGTCCCTGGTAATAAGCTTGATCCTGATGGATGATCAGTGAGAGGGCATCGACCGGTTCATTGTTGATCAGAATATCTAATTTAATCAGTTTACTGGGTTTGTACCCTATAAATTCATAATCCAAAGAAGCATATCCACGACTCACGGTTTTCAATTTATCGTAAAAATCATAGATGATTTCCGAAAGGGGAATTTCATAGATAAGCTGAACCTTGGTGGGATCCAGATAATGGGTATTGACATACGTCGCCCGTTTATCCTGTGTAAGGGTCATCAGGTTTCCGATATATTCCGGCGGTGTGATAATCTCCGCTTTGACATAAGGTTCTTCTATGAACTCAATATCTCCCATATCCGGCATTTTTGACGGTGTATCTACAATAATGAGATTCCCCTGACGGTCAGTAACATGGTATTCCACATTGGGGATGGTTGTCACCAGATTTTGATCGAATTCCCTTTCCAGGCGTTCCTGAACAATTTCAAGATGCAGGAGTCCCAAAAAACCGCAACGGAATCCAAAACCCAGGGCTTCTGATGTTTCCGGCTCATAACGGAGTGAAGCATCATTCAGCTGAAGTTTTTCAATGCTCTGACGGAGCTCTTCATAATCATCGCTGTTTACGGGGTATAATCCTGAGAATACCATGGGCTTCATCTCTTTATACCCTTTTAAGGGGGATGTTGCCTCATTTTCAAGTATTGTGATGGTATCCCCTACCTTCAGATCGCGGATATTTTTAATCTGGGCTACAATATATCCAACATCTCCGGCTTTCAGCTCTTTTGTGGGAATTTTTTTAAAGAGGAATTTTCCCACCTCCGTAATTTCATAGATATGCCGGGTTGCAAAGGATTTCATTTTCTGGCCGGGTTCAATTCGTCCTTCAAAAACACGCACATAAGGGATAGCGCCTCTGTAATTGTCAAAAACACTATCGAAAATCAGAGCCCGGGCTGGTTTGTCAAAATCCCGTTCCGGTGGAGGAATTCGGGAGATAATTGCCTGAAGCAGCTCGGGAATCCCTTTCCCCGTCTTGGCACTGGTTAACAGGATTTCCTCTTCCCTGCACCCTGTCAAATCAACAAGCTGATGCTTTACAGATTCCACCTGTGCCCCGGGTAAGTCAACTTTATTGATCACCGGAATAATTTCCAGATCGTTTTCAAGAGCCAGATAGGTGTTGGAAACAGTCTGAGCCTCCACACCCTGGGAAGCATCCACCAGTAATAAAGCCCCTTCACAGGCTGCCAGACTCCGGGAGACCTCATAGCTGAAATCCACATGTCCGGGAGTATCAATTAAATTCAGTGTATACGTTGTTTTGCTATCGGCTTTGTACAAAATCTGAATGGGGTGTGATTTGATTGTGATACCCCGCTCCCTTTCCAGATCCATATCATCCAGAATCTGTTCTTTCATTTGAAATGTCTGAAGTGTACCGGTATATTCCAGAAGCCGGTCTGCCAGTGTGGATTTTCCGTGATCGATATGGGCAATAATGCAAAAATTTCGAATATTGTTGTCTTTCATACCTTGAAAATAACGGAATTTTACCATAATTAAAAAGACATTGATAAATTAGGAAAAGATAAGGAGGATCCATGAAACGCGACGAACTCGATCAATTTTTACGTGAACTGTACCAGTATGAAACTTTTGATGATTATTGTTATAATGGTCTGCAGGTAGAAGGATCGGAAGATATTCACAAGATTCTCTTTGGCGTATCCTTCCATTCCCTTTTGCTGGAGGAAGCCATCCGTGAACACGCTGATGCCATCATTGTTCATCATGGGATATTCGGAAAAGACTTTTTTAAAATCCATGAGCCCTTTAAAAAAACTCTTCATACTTTATTGGACAAAAACATTTCGCTTTTCGGCATTCATCTTCCCATGGATGCCCATCCTGAAATCGGAAACAATGCCGAATTGGCGCGGATGATCGGAGCAAGTATTCTGGAACCGTTTGAAGTAGGTTTTCTGGTGGAAAACACCCGAAATCTGAGTTTGCAACAAATTATCAACCTTTATCATAAGGAACTGGATCCTTCCGGAGATGATCATGAAATCGTTCATCCATCCCCCCTGCACTACAAAACCCGCGGCGGCATTCAGTATTATGATTTCGGCCCTGACACACCCGGAAAAATCGGAATATTAAGCGGCGGTGGAAGTGGATATATCCGTGATGCACAATTACTTGGAGCTGACACTTATATTACCGGAGAAATGAAAGAACACCTTCCGGCCTACCTGAATGACCATGGCTTGAACTATATCAATCTCGGTCATTACCGGTCGGAAACCACCGGCGTGCTTGCACTGAAACGGCGAATCGAAAAGATATACAACGTGGAATGTGTCTACCGGGAAATATTTAATCCGATTTAGGAGTTGAGAGTGGTGAGTGGAGAGTAATGAGTACAAGTTTTGAGTTTAGAGTCTGGTTATGAGGAAGGGCGATAATGAATTTTATAAGCTATTGTGGCCTTTGATAATAATGTTAAAATAAAACAAGAAGACATGTTTTATTAAAGTAAGTTTCATTCCGGATATTTGACCATATTTTGATATGGTTTAATCCGCCAGAAAAAATGAGCTTTCCAAAAAGGCACAATCCACCAACCAAAACCCGGAACCCACAACAGAAGAAAAACGCAAACTCACTATTCTCAATTCCAACTCAGAGGCAAAAAATGTTTTACCTCTACAACTCTCCACTCTCAATTCTCAACTCCCAAATAACATGTATTTGTCTCAGTAATTTTGTACTTTTACATATAATCCAAAGGAGCGTGTATGGACAAAGAAATCAGGGAAATTTTAGACATATTTACAGAAATCAATCAAATTCCCCGGGAATCGAAACACGAGCAACAGATATCGGAGTGGTTGATAACCTGGGCGGAAAAGCAGGGTTTTACGGCAAAGCAGGACAAGCTGATGAATGTTCTTATTCACATCCCTCCCACCCCCGGATATGAAAAAAGTCCTGTTGTGGTGCTTCAGGGACACATGGATATGGTGTGCGAAAAAACCCCCGAATCCACCCACGATTTCGGGAAAGATCCCATAAAAGTCCTGATCGATGGAGATTGGATTCATGCGGATCAGACCACATTAGGGGCAGATAACGGGATTGCCATCGCCATGGCCATGAAAATCGCCACGGATCCATCCATAGAGCACCCGGAGTTGGAATTGTTGTTTACTGTAGATGAAGAAACAGGTCTCACCGGTGCCAACGGATTATCTTCCGATTTTTTAAAGGGTAAAATCCTTTTAAACATTGATTCGGAAGACGACAAAAAATTCACCATCGGTTGTGCCGGTGGACGGGATACAAAAATACGATTCGTAAAGGAGGAAGAAGTCGTTCCTGATAATTTTGGGATATACAAACTGTCCGTATCGGGACTTTCAGGTGGGCACTCGGGGAGCGATATCCATAAAGGACGTGCCAATGCCAACAAGCTTCTCGGACGGGTTTTAGATCATATTCAGCGTCAGCTACCGGAATTACGGCTCCTGTCACTCTCCGGGGGCTCTGCCCACAATGCCATCCCCAGGGATGCCCATGCCCTGATTGCGCTGCCGGTCCTTCAGCCAGATCCGGCCTCCCGTTTTGAACCTTTTTTCTTCGATTTACGCCAGGAATACAAAGAAAGCGATCCCCGCTTGCGTATCAGCCTTGAAAAAACGTCAGAAGCGCCGGATATTGCTTATAAAAAGACAACAGGTTTCCGGATTATCCAAACACTCATGGCTTTACCTCACGGTGTGGCAGCCATGTCTCCCACAATTCCCGATCTGGTTGAAACCTCCTCCAACCTGGCAACTCTGAAAGAGGATTCCGGTGAACTGACCATTCTCATTAGTCAAAGAAGTTCCGTTATGAGCCGTCTGGATGCCGTTACCCGAAGCATTGAAAGCGTGGGGCTTCTGGCAGGCGCACGTGTTGAATCGGGAAATGGTTATCCTGCCTGGCAACCGGATATGGACTCCGCCCTGCTGAAAAAATGTACCGCCGTTTATGAAAGAGTTCACAAGAAAAAACCTGTAATAGAGGTCATCCATGCAGGGTTGGAATGCGGTGTCATCGGCGCCAAATATCCCGGCATGGAGATGATATCTTTCGGCCCCCTGATTGTGAATGCCCACTCTCCGGAAGAGAAAATGAGTATCTCCTCTCTGGAGAAAGTCTGGCGCTTTTTGAAACAACTCATGAAAGAATTATGAAACTTATACACTTAAAAACAGCCGATCCCCTGGAATTTTATTCTGCAGAAAGCAGCGCACCCCTGAAACTACCCTTTTATGAATCGACGGTGGAAGCGGGATTTCCATCACCGGCTGATGATTATACAGAACTCAAACTTGATCTGAACAAACATTTAATCCGTAATCCTTCGACAACTTTTTATGTCCGGGTCCGGGGACATTCCATGGTGAATGCCGGTATTTGTGACGGGGATATGCTGATTGTGGACCGCTCCCTGGAGCCGAAGGACGGCGATGTGGCCGTGTGTGTAATCAACGGAGAATTCACCGTCAAACGCATCAAAAAAAACGGTGAACATATCATTCTCTCCCCGGAAAATCCCGATTTTCCCGAAATGTCCGTCACAAAAGACGACGATTTCCGGATTTGGGGCATTGTTTCTTACGTAATTCATAAGCCCTGAGAAACCCGTGTTTGGTATTGCGGACTGCAACAACTTCTATGTTTCCTGTGAAAGGGTTTTCAATCCCTCCCTGGAAAAAAGGCCGGTTGTGGTTTTATCCAACAATGACGGATGCATTGTGGCACGGTCTAATGAGGTAAAGGCGCTTGGAATTCCCATGGGGACTCCCTTGTTTAAGGTCCGTGAAATGATTCAGGAATACAACATTGCCGTCTATTCCTCCAACTATACCCTGTATGCCGATATGTCTCAACGCGTCATGACGGTTCTGGCCCAAATGGTCCCCTCCATGGAAATATATTCCATAGATGAGGCTTTTTTGGATCTACGGGGTTTTCCGGCAGATCGTCTGGAGGCTCATATCCGGGATACACGAAAAAAAGTGCTCCAATGGACCGGCATTCCTGTTTCTATCGGAGTGGCTCCCAGTAAAACTCTGGCAAAAATCGCCAATCGGGCAGCTAAAAAGAAAGGGGAATACGAAGGCGTGTGTATTCTTAATTCTAAGGCGTTACGGGAGGATTTCCTGAAACACACCGCCGTGGAAGATATCTGGGGCATCGGTCCCCGCCTGTCCCGTTTTTTGAAGGCACGGGGAATTTTTACTGCTTTACAACTGACGCGCATGAATGATTTCTGGATTAAAAAGAATCTCACGGTTACGGGATTAAGAACGGTCTATGAATTGCGGGGCGTTCCCGTCCTCCCTCTGGAAAACAAAACTCCGGATAAGCAGGAGATTTGTACCTCCCGGTCCTTTGGCAGGCCGGTGGAAAAACTTCAGGAATTGAAGGAATCCATTGCCACCTATGTGGCACGATCGGCTGAAAAACTCCGGCAACAACACTCCCTGGCCAATACCATTCTGGTTTTTATTCGCACCGATCCCTTTAAAGAAAGTGTCTATCAGAATTTCAGAATCCTCTCCCTCCCTGTCCCCACAGCTTGTACCGAAGAAATTACTGAATATGCCTTATACGGATTGGAACGTATCTACAAACCGGGATACCGCTATAAAAAAGCCGGGGTGATTCTCAGCAGTATCATTCCGGACACAGGTGTACAGCAAAACCTTTTTGATACACGTCCCCGGGAAAAAAGCCGGAAACGCATGCAGGTGGTAGATTTTATCAATCAAAAAATGGGGAGCGACACCCTCCGTTTTGCCTCCCAAGGCATTAAAAAATCCTGGAAAATGAAACGGGAAAATATCACACCCGCCTATACCACGAACTGGGATGAAATTTTAACGGTCAGGATTTAAGGATTGGGGACGGGGAATTGGGTGCATCAATTGACGGTATGCGTAAAAAGTCCCCTATTTGAGAGGGGATTCAGGGGTGTGTAAGGCGGCGAAGCCGCAGGCATGAAGGACGTAGCGAGATGTATGTAGAGCCGCAATATCTTGCGGCTGTATTATAGAGACGAAAGTCAAAAAAGAGTAACGAGGTCCGAGTAGCGAGTAGCGAGGAGGTATCCTTTTTTCACTCATGATGCACTCCTTTCACAATAATTCCTCCCGGGATACCTGAATCAAACAAGCCCACAATCACAGCCAGATTGTCTGTGTATCGTGCCCGTCTCACCCATAACATATTATTCCCGTATAGTTGAAGCAAATCCATCATTATTTTAAGACTGCTGCCATTGTAGTGCACTACAACGGATTCCGGTGAAATAAACAGAATGTCATGATTCCGTTTACCACGGACCTGATTTCCGGTTGAATAATAATCGGTTCTCAACACTGTTGATTTGACGGGATAATAGTGATAGATGTCCGGAATGATTTCATAAACCAACATGTCCACTCCACCGGGATTGGCATAGACTCTTGAGTCTGTCACTGTTAAAGTAATCATTTTTCCATAATTGCCATTTTCCGGAT
>JAGGVO010000060.1 GCA_021157965.1 Candidatus Neomarinimicrobiota bacterium | reverse complement strand
TGGGTAAAAAATCCACCCTTCTGGAATGGCATTTCCAGGATCCCCCCGATGATTTTGAACGAAGAAGAAATGATGTCATCTATGGCATCCAGCATAACCGAAATCCTTTTATCGATCATCCTGAATTTGCCGCATATATCTGGGGTGATTTACCCAATCCACCGGCCAACCTGACAATCCTTGCCACTACGGATACATCCGTTACTCTTACATGGACAGATGAATCCGATAATGAAGAGGGCTTTCATATTTATGTGGACGGGACCTTAAATCACAGCACGGCAGAAAACACCACTCAGACAGAGATTCTGTCCCTTCAACCCGGTACAAACTATCTATTCGGCGTCTCGTCTTTTAATGCAACAGGCGATTCACCGCTTATAACAGTCAGTGGTATGACATCAGGAGGAAATTCAGGACCGGTTTATATCTCGGAATATTCCGATGCATCGGGACTTGGAAATTTTGTCTATGAGTTTATAGAACTTGTCAACACCGGAACTGCAGATGCAAATGTGAGCGGTTTTGTGATTCAGCAAGTAGAATCCGTACGGGAATTTACCCTCCCGGAAAATTGCTATATCCCGGCACGGGGATTACTGCTCATTGGCCGTTATGCCACCCGGGGGGAATTTGAGGCTTTTTGGAATGTGCAACTGGATGAATCGGTCCTGTATATCAACTCGATGAATGCCTTTCCTATGATAAACGGGCAGGAACAATTTTTACTGAAATCACGGGACAATACCCTAATTGATCCCACGGACGGAAGCTATACATCCGCCATTATTTTGGAAGGTGAGCGGGCAAGACGGAACTCACCCGGTAATGATTCGGATGACTGGTATATTGCACCGGATTCAACAGCCACACCCGGATGGAGTCCTCTTCTGGACACAAACTTTGTGTCTGTCACCCCCTCGCTGAATCACGTTCCGGAAACCCTCCGCCCTACAGCTTTAATCTATCCCAATCCTGTAAACAATACCCTCAATATATCTATCCGGGGCTTTCGCCCGGGAACAGCAACATTACGGATTGTAGATATTCAAGGACACATTCGCTGTGAAAAAACCGTCGAACTATCTTCAAATCAGAAAATCCTCCAAGAGGATTCCCAATACCTGTCTTCAGGAATTTATATCGTACAAATCACCCAGAATCACATCCGGGCTCAAAATAAGGCGATTGTTTTGAAGTAGAGTGAGAATTGGAAACGCGTGACGCGTGACAAGTTGACCAATCCTGCCGACTGACAACTGCTGACTGACGACTGTCCACTGATGCCTGCTGTCTCAATCATCCTCTTTCTCGTACACACGTTCCTTCATACACCCGTAAGAGTGCGGCTCAACAGGTCTGAGAAATTTTAAGCCGTAAAAATACGGACGGGGTGTCATGAGAGGTTTGGGTTTGCGGAAAAAGCGGAATGTCTTCTGTTTTAAACGGGTGTTATAAGAACGGATCCTGGGGTTTTCACTTTCGGCCTTTGTATTATATTCACGGTTCTTTTCATTCAGGGCCAGGGATTGATTTACATATTCCATGAGGGGTTGTTTAATCACTTTCGGAGGAGTGGAATGAATCAAATTGACCAGACCGTCTTCATCAACAACAATCAGACCGTAATGACCAATCCACCTGCCGCTTTCAAAACCACGCACGACAAAGACCAGATCCCCGGTTTTCAAAGATTTGGATGCGTCTTCAATATTTTCAGCCGGGACATAGGTCCAAGTGAGGGAATCTTTGGGAATATCCGTCTCCAGATGATAACGGTTTTTAAAAAAACGGTGTTTATCATAGCGAATGGTATCCGGAAGTGTCTGTACACCCAGGCTGTCCGTAATATCATGAACCAGCCAGGCATTGTTGGGCAGCCAATCGTGTAGTGCATAGTGATTTCGTTTTATCACACTGATTTCACCATCCTGAAAGCGCAAATGCATCAATGTATTGAAAAATGAGGGCCAGTCCCGTGAAAGGGCCATAGCATAAACATGCTCGGTAAAAACGACACAGTCGCTCCGATCCAGGACATACAGGGGCTGAGAATCGTAGAGTTCAAAAGGAAATTCTCCCAGAAGGTACAATTCATACGGCTGATTGATATTTTTCTCAGCCAGATGCCGGATTCGTTCGTAAAAATCCGGTTCCTTTTGATAAAGCCACTTGAGATAGATATCCGTTTCATATTCATTAAAGGTATAAAGCGGACGGGATTTCAAATCTTCAAGAATCCGGCTGTCCAGGGAATCAGGGGATAAATCTCCCCGCCAGGTTTCCCGGTTCAGTTGATATCCGGTACTGCAGGACATGAAGAGAGAAATTGTCAAAACAAGGATGAAGATTTTTCGCATTCGGGCCTCCCATTTTGTAAATTTAAGCTTAAAGTTTACACAAAAAAGCCTGAGATTAGAACAGGAAAAACCATGAGCAATACACGACGGAAAGCGATCAACCGCGCAGGATATATCTCCATCGCAGGGAATCTCCTGTTATTTATCATCAAATACTGGGGAGGCCTTGTCAGTGGATCCGTGGCTATCATTGCCGATGCCTGGCATACAATGTCCGATTCCCTCAGTTCTCTGATTGTATTAATTGGTGCCAGGATTTCAACAAGGCCCGCAGATAAAGAACACCCCTTTGGACACGGTCGGGCCGAACTCATTGCAGCAATACTTATCGGCATGATGCTGGTGGGCGTATCCTGGGAATTTTTCATCAAAGCCTACGAAAATTTATCATCCCATACGGCTGTTCAGTACGGTTGGATCTCTATCCTGGTTGTATCCCTGTCCATTATTTCAAAAGAACTTATGGCTCAATACGCCTTTCATATCAGTCGGAAAACTTATTCGGAGTCGGTCCGGGCGGACGGCTGGCATCACCGGAGCGATGCTTTATCCTCATTGATAATTCTCGCAGGGATTTTTATCAGTCCGTATATTTGGTGGATAGATAGTCTGCTGGCAGGAATTGTTGCACTCTTGATTCTCTATTCCGCTTATGAAATCATCCGGGATGCTTCTTCACGTCTTATGGGTAATCCACCGTCTCAAAAAACTGTTGAACAGATACGGCAAATCGGCGAAAGTGTCTGCAGCAAAGAATTAAACATACACCACATTCACATGCATGAATACGGGTCTCACCGGGAGATGACACTGCATATAGAACTCCCCGGGGACTGGCCCCTGAAACGGGCGCATACCGTTGCCAGGGATCTGGAGGACCGGATTCGTGAAAATCTGGATATAGAGGCAACGATCCATATAGATCCCGCCTTAAAGAGGATACAGGATTAGATTATCCGCTGATCAGCTTCCATAGATAGATCATACTGAAAACAATTAAAAACAGAATACCGCACCAGCTAAGGATACGCATCCCGGTACCGGGTCGATCCTCGCGAGGGAATGCCTCGTCAATAACCAGCCGATAGTTCAAAATGGCAAAAACCGGTGCCGTCAGAAAAGCCAGAATCGTCGCAACATCCACTAAGGTTTTAATCCCGCTTAAAAAAATACTAATAATCAGAATACCACTTAAAGTCAGAAGTCCAACTACCACCCAATAGATGGAAAAAGGTGTCTTTTTCTTTTCATAAAAAAGTTGACGGATGCTCTCGGATAGTGTCCGGGAATATCCATCAAGCGTTGTTAAGGTTGTGGAGAACATGGTGAGAAAAGCAATCAAACCAATAATCCACCGGCTCCACTCTCCAAGTGTTTGAGTATACAGCTCAACAAGCTGTCCTGAAAAAACCACAGAGGAATTGGAAAAATGTTCTCCCGTGCCATGCATGACAAGGGCTCCCAGCGCAAGAAATGCCAGAGCAAGAACACCGGTCGTTACATAGCCAATATGAAAATCGGTCAAAGATTCATCCATACTGGGGGTGTGACCGGTTTGAATTCTCCGTTCTCTTACCCATAATGAAGGCCAGACAGAGACATCAATCGGAGCCGGCATCCATCCCATAAGGGCCAGAAGAAAGGCAAAACTGCTTAAATTAGTGAGTCCTTTCAGCGAAACCGGTTCTGGTTTAAAATCCGAAACACCCAAAGCCATGACAACCGCCAGAATCGTAAAAACACCCAGAATAAAAACCATAATTTTCATGATTTTATCAATAAAGGGATATTTACCCACAATAATCATTAAAAGGACAACAGCCAAAACGGCAGCGCTGGAAAGGGCCGGATGACAAGACCAATGTGTCAGATATGAAGCCAGTCCGCCGGTGACCAGCGTAACTGCCGCAACATTGATTATCCCCACAATCACCGCAAAAAAGAAAAAAAGTCCCAGCATCCATTTCCCCTGTTCCCGGTATCCCTCCACAAGAGATTTCCCTGTCCGGGCAGCATAACGATGACTATACTGAAAAAAGGGGTATTTAAGGATTAAAATCAGCACAACCAATCCGGCGAGATTAAAACCATAATTTGCACCCGCCCGGGTGGATTGCACCAGATGAGATCCGCCGATTGCAGCTCCTGCAAAAAGAATTCCCGGACCTAAAGTTGATAAAATCCCTTTAATTCTTTCAGAATGTACCATCCTGTTTTTCCTTTCAGATTTTTTAAATGCGAATGGAAAATTTACTGAAAGAAGGATATCAAATGAACATTATTTTAGTTATTCTAAAAGTTTACTTTTACTGACTATCAGACAGAATTTTCTATATCAGTTAATCTCTTTATAGGAATTTATTTACCTATTTACTTCCCCGGGGATAAAATAAGCCGGCGGGGAATTAAATGCAAGATTATATTATTTTAAATATATTACATCGTACTTTTTTGGGAGTTGGAAGCTGGCACCTCGATACGTCCGCCTGTTGGCGGTCGACGATATGGTTGATAAAAATGAGAATGGTGGGGATCAGGATAAATATGAGAAAAAACTCAGCAATCCTGCTGTTTCTCCTTTTCATCAGCCCTCTACCCTCTGAATACACGTGGGAATATCGTGTTGAGGTGAGTTCACAATCGTTGAAACCGGGTGAAGGCAGATTTTTACATCCGGTATTTTAAGGGCGTCGGGGAGAAGTTTTCCTTCGATCCAGG
>JAGGVO010000059.1 GCA_021157965.1 Candidatus Neomarinimicrobiota bacterium | reverse complement strand
GTATAGTATACAGCGCCAGTCAGAAATCCGGGTAAAAGATGTAGCAGAATGGAAATGGGAAGAGAATGTTCATTGGAGTTTTTCATATTACATCAGATTATTGCTTATGGGTTGTCTCATCACCTTTTCTTTGCTGATAAAGGAATCATACACAAAAAGTCCGGCCAGGAAAACCGCCAGGGAGAGGAAACCGGCGAGTCCCGTCATACCCACCGTGAGGTCATTGCCTCCATCAATCATCATGATGGCAATGCCGGCGGTGCCGTTGAGGGTGCCGTGCATGACAGCCGCAGCGATAACCGAGCCTGATTTAATCGTCACATAAAGAAAGAGAGGTGTCAGCAAAATGCACCAGATTATCATCATGAGCACACCCGGTTGAGGATGCCGGGGATAATTGTGTCCCCTCAGGATAATGGGGGTATGCCAGATCCCCCAGATAAAGCCAATCGTCAGCGATGCTTTCAGGAAGAATATCTCCTTGAATTGATTCAGGAGGAATCCTCGCCATCCCAGTTCTTCACCAAAAGCTATCACGGCATTAATGATAATTCCGGCTAGGAGTCCTTGCAGAATCGATATCCAGAAGGGATGGAGCGGATAGGTCTCAATGGATTGTCTGATATATTCCAGTTGTTCCGGTGTCATCATGGTTTCGAAGCGTTTCATCATCCCGGCCATATCGGGACTGAAGGAAACATCGGGAAACAGCAGGCTGATGCCGAAGGTCCCAAAGCCGATAAGGGGTGTGATCAGCCAGGCCACGACAAACCAGCGGTTCAGTTTAAACGATATAAGAAGGCGTGATTTAATGGCTTCTTTGTGGACAAGTTTTTCCACGATCAGCACACTCAGCATGGGGATGAACATATAGACTGTAGCCATGATCGTGCCGCTGATGCCGCCGTATTCCCCGCCGAAGAGGACAAATCCACCGGCCAGGGCAACACTGATGCCGAATGTGAAGATTAAAAAGAGGGTGGTTTTGTTGAGGAATTTTATGGGGCTGTCTCCTTTATAAATCTTGTTGTGGTGCCATTTACAAAATTTAATTGATTGTTAAATGTAAGAATTTTTGAAATACCTACAAAAATAAAGTAAAAAAATAAAATTACTTGTGAGCGACAGGAACTATTTTCTGGAAATTTTTGGGTGTCATATCGCCAGGAACACTCTGTTATAATCTTTTGTATTCCTTATCATTATCATAATTAAAGTAATAAATCCATTTTGACCTCTGTTATTGTTTGCCGGTCCGTTTTGGTATCAAATCACAATCGGGTGAAATTAGTCACTCTCAAGTTTTTCCAGACCGGCTCTATCAAATCACGTCTCTCCATCTCTCCCTCGTGCTTTTGTACCCTCACATCCTCATTCTCTCACCTGTCCATCTCCCATGACCACAAATTTTTTCGTGGTGAGGGATTCCAGGCCCATGGGACCATAGGCGTGGAGTTTGGTAGTGGATATGCCGATTTCAGCACCGAGCCCTAACTGCCCTCCGTCGGAAAAACGGGAGGATGCATTGACCATCACTACAGAGGAATTAACCTCGCGGATAAACTGCTGTGCAGTTGCAATATCCTGTGTTGCAATGACCTCTGTATGGTTTGAACCGTATTTCTCGATATGGTCAATAGCATCTTCCGGAGAAGAGACACATTTTACGGCAATTTTCATATCCAGATATTCCGCAAAATAATCGTCTTCTGTGGCAGACTCTGCCCGGAAAAAATATTGCCGCGTCAAAGGACATCCTTTAAATGCTACGTCTTTCAGACGGGGTTCTTTTTCAATCCGGGATAAAAATGCTTCGGCGACGTTCTCATGGATGAGCAATGTTTCAAGGGCATTGCATACTCCCGGACGGGATGTTTTACCGTTCACTAAAAGTTCCATGGCCACATCCAGATCCGCAGCCTGATCCACATACAGATGACAGACGCCCTTATAATGCTTTATCACCGGTATTCGACTGTTTTCATCCACAAAACGGATGAGTCCCTCACCCCCCCGGGGAATAACCAGATCGATGGTCTCATTCAGAGTCAGAAGGGTTTGAATATCCTTTCGGTCTGTCGTGGGGACAAAAGTAATGATATCTTCCGGAAGGTCGGATTCCCTTAACGCCTGATGTAGAACGGACACGATAGCTGTGTTGGAATAAAATGCTTCCGATCCTCCCCGGAGAATCACTGCATTGCCCGCTTTCAAACAGAGCCCCGCCGCGTCCGATGTTACGTTGGGACGGGCTTCGTAAATCATAAGAATCACTCCCAGGGGAATTGCCATCCGTCCCACCCGGATGCCATTGGGACGGACTCTGATATGATCCATTTCCCCGACCGGATCGGTCAATTGAGCAATTTCTTTAAGGGCTTCCGCCATCCCTTTTATCCGCGCTTCATTCAAAATCAGGCGATCTGTCAGAGCTTTCGATAATCCCTTTTCACGGGCTTTTTCCACATCTTTTTGATTTTCCGCCTGAATCCTTTCGCTCTGCTCCATCAGAAACCCGGACATGCGGTGTAAAAGAGCATCCTTTTCCTGACTGCTCAGTCGGGCACTATATCGGGATGCAGCCTTTGCTTTTGTTGCAAGGGTGATGATTTTATCCTGTTCACTCATATCAAATCCTCTTTTTTTACAGTGCTCACAATGACCATATCATCCCGATGGACAATTGAACTGCTGACAAAATAACCCAGAACATCCTGAATTTCATGACTTTGACGACCAATCAGTTTTCGCATGTCTTCCGAATTATATTGTGTGAGTCCCTTCGCTATCAGATTTGCCTTCGATATGCTCTCCCGGTAGATTTTGACTGCATCGCCATGATCGAATTTACCGTGGATTTGTACCACACCCGATGGGAGCAGGGAAGCAGACCGGTGAAGAAGGGCTTTTGCCGCTCCTTCATCCACGATAATTTCACCACTGGAGGGCATGGCATGGAGAATCCAGTGCTTTTTTGCCGCACGGGGACTCATGGTCCGGTGAAAGAGGGTCCCCACGACTTTTCCCCTAACCATCAAATCAAAATTCTCCGCCTTTTTTCCATGGAGAATGACTACATCAATGCCCCGGGATGTGGCTTTTTCTGCTGCCTGAATCTTGGTCCGCATCCCCCCCACAGCCATGGGATTGTTGGACTCACCGGCCATCCGGTAAACCGATTCATCAATTTTCCGGATTTCAGGAACCAGGTTTACGGTTTTCTCCGTGTATGGATTCCCTGTATACAGGCCGTCAATATCCGAGCAGATAAAGAGAATATCCGCCTCTACCAGATCGGCCACATGGGCTGAAAGATTATCATTATCCCCCACCTTCAGTTGCTGTACCATGACCGTATCGTTTTCATTGACAATAGGCAGTGTCTTCAAACGAAGAAGTTCCAGAAGGGTATTTTTTACATTGATAAACCGTCGGCGATTCAACAGGTCATCCTGGGTGATCAGCAACTGGGCACAGGGATAATCAAAGAGCTGTTTCCATAAAAAGAACACCATAGGCTGACCGATAGCTGAAAAGGCCTGTTTCCGGGGTATGGAGAGGGGAGTATTCCGTGGATACTGTGGCTGGGTGCTCCATCCTGCCACAACCGCTCCCGAGGAGACCACAATAACCTCTTTCCCGTCCTGAATACTCTGGTTGATAAAATTGGCTATGGATAAAAGGTATTTTGTGGCACAACCTTTCCCGTCCGGGTCAATGATGGCACTCCCGATTTTAATCACACAGCGCTTCCAATTGGGAAGTTTTATGGGTTTGAAAGCTGTCATATTATTACATCGTGTCATTTATGCTTTTTTCCAGTGCTTCAAGAAAGTATGCCACCTCCTTTTCAGAAATGATGGTGGGAGGCAGAATTCGCAAGAACTGATCAGTTGACAGGCTGGACATGACACCATGATTCTTCAAGGCTTCCTGTACGGCATGAACCCGCTCAGAAGATCCTAAAGAAAAGGCAATCATGAGTCCCCGAATCCGGATTTCGTCCGGAAGTCCGTATTTTTCTGCAAGTTGTTTCAGTCCCTTCTCAAACTGCCGACTCCGTTCAACGACATTGCCTGTGACATTCAGTTCCCGCATTTGTCGTGTGGCAATCAGGGCGGCTGTCATGGCCATGGGATTCCCTCCAAAGGTAGACCCGTCGTATCCCCCTTTCATCGCCTGGGATATCTCTTTCCGCGTAACAACGGCCGTTACAGGATACCCGCCGCCAAAAGATTTACCGATAGTCATGATATCGGGAATTACGTTGTATCCCATACAGGCAAACCAGTCGTTTTGTTTTACGGCCGTTCTTCCGAAACCTGTTTGGACCTCATCTGCAATGACAATGGCCCCTTTTTCTCCGGCCAATTCAAATAATTCATCAATAAAAGACTGTGTGGCTGCCAGATTCCCGGCCTCTTCTCCCTGGACCATTTCAAGAATGATGATTTTAGCGTTCTTTTTTTCCATGAGCGTACGGACACTCTCCACATTATTGAATTCAGCAAAGTGAACCCAGTCCTCATGGTCCAGCCCAAAAGGTTTCCGGTATTTTTCGTTCCAGGTAATGGAAACCGCTCCATGCGTCCGGCCGTGAAAGCCGTTTTTAAAAGCAATGACATGCCGTGAACCGGTATAGGCCTTGGCAATCTTCAGAGCCTTGTCTACCGCTTCTCCACCTGAATTCTGAAAATAAAAATAATTCAATCCCTTCGGCATCATGGGCATGATGGATTTTAAAAAGCGGGTCCGGGCAATCTGAACCCGATCTTCCTTCATGGAGATGAGCTGGGATGCCTGGTTATAAAGTCCTTTGGCTATCTCTTCATTTGCCATTCCCAGATTGGTGGCGCTGTAATTGCTGTCCATATCCAGGTAAGTTTTCCCTTTGGTATCCATTAACCAGCACCCCTTACCGGAGACAGGCACCAAATCTTTTTCCAGGGTGGATACGGGAATCTTATAGGCTTCGTGAAGCTCTATAGCTTCATTTGTGGATATTTCTGATGCCATAAGCTGGTCGGATATGGCCTGTAACACCTCCGGGGACAATTTAGCGGACACCAGATAGCTGCATATTTTTTCAGCCAGGTCCTCTGTTACTTCCCCTCTGCTTGGGAATGTCCCCAGAATGTTCCGGATATTTTTTGAATAAACATTCACGTTTTCCTTCAAAACATTTTCCAGAACTTCAAAAATTCTTTCCGGTGTGGCATTTAAGCGTTCCGGGTGTTTTGATCTTTCGTTGATCAATGCGTTCATAAGTTTTTGTTTCATTGTATCATCCTGTTTTGAGGTTAAGGTTGAGGTTAAGGTTGAGGTTAAGGTTAAGGTTAAGGTTGAGGTTGAGGTTGAGGTTGAGTCGACAGTTGACAGTCGACAGTCGGTAGTCGACAGATCATGGACGAGTAGCGAGTAGCGAGTGACGAGTGTCGAGGGATGGGAACATCCATTAACCCACGCAACCCAATTCATCATTCATCATTCATCATTCATAATTCACCATAACCCTTCTATACGCTTCCCGAAAACTCATCCCCTTCTTCACCAGGTCATAGACTTTTTCAGTGGCATAGAGTTCGCCGGTCATGGCTTTTCGGCATTTTTCTTCATTCACTGTCAGATTTTCAAAGACCAGGGTCAGGATACTGACAGTTTCCAGGAGGATTTCCAGGGATTTTATTACCGGTTCTTTCAGGAGTTGAAAATCCCGGTGATAACCGGAAATGAGGTTTCCGATAAGGGATTTAACCTGCATTTCATAGCCCAGCACCACATGATAATTTGCCCTGACCAATTCCAATACATCGGGGTTCTTCTTCTGCGGCATAATGGAACTTCCGGTGAGAAACGCATCAGGGAGTTCAAAGAAACCAAAATCCGGCAGGGTGAAGAGGATAAGATCTGTGGCGGTTTTATTGGCATCAAAGAGGATAAAACCGGCCAGATGAAGGAGTGCAGCTTCAAATTTTCCCCGGCTGGACTGGACGTAGACAGGATTATTTTGAACTTTTGCAAAACCCAGTTCTTCCGCCACCATATTCCGGTCCAAATTCAGGGGTACACCGTATCCGGCTCCCGATCCCAAAGGTGATTGATCCACCAGGGTATAAACACTTTTCAGCTGAACAAGGTCATCCTCCAGAGCTTCACTCAGCGCTCCGGCCCAGAGTCCCACACTGGATGGCATGGCTTTCCGGGTATGGGTATAACCGGGGATGGGAACGGTACCGGAGGATTCAATCAGTTTATCCACGGCCTTTTTCAGGAACTTTAATTCATCTTTCAGGTGCATCAGTCTGTCCTTGTAATAAAGCCGGAGTGCCACCAGCACCTGATCATTTCTGGACCGGCCGGTATGTATCTTTTTACCCGTCTCTCCCAAGGATTCCGTCAAACGATTTTCAATCGCCGTATGGCAGTCCTCATCCTTGAGCGTCACCGGAAACCGTCCGTTATGATTCAGTTCAATGATCCGGTCCAATTCATTAAGGATTTCTTCCAGTTCATCGTCTGTGAGGATGCCGATTTTACACAGCATGGACGCATGGGCTTTGGAAGCCTGGCAATCATAATCCACCAGTTTCTGATCGATAAGATAATCCTCACCGACGGTAAAGGCTTCGATCCGGCTGTTCAGGGTGTACCCCTTTTGCCAGAGTTTCATTGTCTTCTCTTCCTCCATTTATAAGGATCATGATTTTTCAAAAGCAAATTATGAGCTTTCAGGCGGATGGCATTGATATTGATAAAACCCCGGGAATCCTTCGCATTGAATCCCCCTTCGATATCCATACTGGAAAGGTCTTCATTGTAGAGGGATGTAGGGGATTTTCTGCCGATGGGTTGTACGTTTCCTTTATAGAGGGACAGCCGGACTGTCCCGTCGATTTTCTCCTGGGATTTTTCGATGGCCGCCATAATAAAATCCATTTCCGGAGAGAACCAGAACCCGTTATAGATAAGTTCGGAAAACTTCGGGATCATCATATCCCTGAGATACATCACCTCTTTATCCATGGCAATGCCTTCCAGATCCCGGTGGGCAGCCCAGAGAATGGTGGCGCCCGGTGTTTCATAAACCCCTCTGGATTTTATCCCGATGAAACGGTTTTCTACCATATCCACCCGGCCAATCCCATTTTTCCCGGCCAGTTCATTCAGATACAGGAAGAGTTCCAGCGGCTTTTCCTTCCGAGTTCCGTCATTCAGATTCACTACCGACACGGGAAATCCATCCTTGAATTCAATCTCAATGATTGTTTCCTGATCAGGTGCTTTGGTGGGAGAAACTGACAAAGTAAACATCTCTTCGGGAGCTGTCCTGTCCGGATCCTCCAGAATGCCTGCTTCATGACTGATATGCATGATGTTTTCATCTTCGCTGTAGGGCTTGGATTTGGAAGCCGTTACAGGAATACCATATTTCTCCGCATATTTCAGCATATCGGTCCGCCCTTTGAATTCTGAAAGAAACTCAGGATCTTTCCAGGGGGATATCACCACAACATCGGGATGGAGAGCATAAAAAGCGAATTCAAAGCGGACCTGATCATTGCCTTTTCCCGTCGCGCCGTGAGCCAACAGGTTGGTCCCCTCCTTTTCCGCAATCTGAACCTGCCGTTTGGCAATCAACGGCCGGGCCAGTGCTGTCCCTAAAAAGTAACGCCCTTCATACAAAGCATTTCCCCGCAGGGCGGGAAAAATATAATCGGTGACCAGCTCTTCCCGGAGATCTTCAACATAGACTTTTGATGCACCTGTCTTCAATGCTTTTTCGCGGACCTTTTCAAAATCATCTTTTTGTCCTACATCGGCTACATAGGCAATTACATCAAAACCCTTCTGAGTCAGCCATTTTAAGATGACTGAGGTATCCAAACCGCCACTGTATGCGAGAATAATCTTTTTTTTCATATCCATTTCGTACGCCTGTAATCCTTTCTCATTTTGTTATTCTACATCAAATGATACACGTCCCATCAGCCGGTCCTGAAGCTGGGGGATCCTGTCCAGCAGGGATGTGACAAATTCCTCCCGGGTCGCCGATTCCTCCAGGATAATCAAGACAGTATCATCCCCGGCTACGGTACCTGTCACTTCTTTTAACTCCAGCTTGTCCAGGAAAAGTCCAACAGTCGGCGCAAAGGACGGTTGAGTCTTCATCACACCCAGATTCCCTGAAAATCGCAGGAAACGGACACTGTCCACCGGAAAATCCTGAGCAAAGACAGAATCCTCGTTCCCTCCAAATTGATCAGGCAGGGTATAAACATGACCATACCTGGGATCCGCCACTTTTCCCACACGCAAAGCATTTAAATCCCGGGATAAAGTTGCCTGGGTGATCTGAATCCCCATTTTCTTCAAAAGAGTCAACAATTGATCCTGATGATTGATCTTGTGGGACTGGAGTAGTTGCCGGATCACTTCATGTCTTTCATCTTTTTTCATCGTTTTACCTGCATATTTTTTCATTCTTTACGAATAATTATACATTTTTAAACAAAATATTACAAGCATTTGTTCAATTTTTTTGAAATTTTATCCCCAAAACGGACTCTGTGGACTCATTTCATTATTTTGTAAAAAAAGAATTGACATATTTATTCTATCTCTTTAAAATCAATCAATCAAAAAAAAGGACATTGCAAAATAAAAATGAAACAGCTCCTTCTTCACATTCTGCCTGTAACCATTATCCTAATTCCGGGAGAGAAGGGGTGACGTAAATTATTTTTTCCACATAATTCACAGTAACCCCTTCCGAAAGAAGGGGTTTTTTTTTGAGAAAGGATTTTGAACATGCGAAGTGATGAAATTAAAAAAGGGATAGACCGGGCGCCTCACAGGGCATTGTTACGGGCTGCCGGCAAACGGCGTGAAGATTTCAACCGTCCTTTTATCGCCGTAGCAAACTCATATACGGATATTGTGCCGGGACATGTCAAGCTGCAGGAAGCGGGGAAAATTGTTAAAGATGCCGTATATGCCGGCGGCGGACTCCCTTTTGAATTCAACACCATTGCTATTTGTGACGGAATCGCCATGGGACACATGGGGATGCGCTATAGTCTGCCCAGCCGCGAACTGATTGCCGATTCCATGGAAAGCATGCTCCAAGCTCACGCATTCGACGGACTCGTATGCATTCCCAATTGCGATAAAATTATTCCCGGTATGCTCATGGCCGCAATGCGGGTGAATATTCCCGTCATTTTTGTCTCCGGCGGTCCCATGAAAGCCGGTAAAACACGAAAAAACAAGACTGTAGATCTTATTTCAGTCTTTGAAGGGATCGGTGCCTGTAAAGCCGGGCAAATCTCTTCTGAAGACCTGGAAGAAATTGAAGCCAGTGCCTGTCCCGGCTGGGGAAGCTGTTCCGGCATGTTTACGGCAAATTCCATGAACTGTCTGTGTGAGGCGCTGGGGCTGGCATTGCCGGGAAACGGGACTATCCTGGCGGAAGATCCCCGGCGAAAAGAGCTGTACCGGCAGGCCGGAGAAAAAATCGTTGATCTGGTCAGAAAAGACCTTAAACCGCGGGATATTGTCAACAAGGATTCACTCAACAATGCCATCGCCCTGGATATGGCCATGGGGGGCTCCACAAATACAGTTCTTCATACCCTAGCAGTTGCCGCCGAAGCCGAAGTCCCTTATACCCTTGAGAATATGGACATCATTTCTAAAAAGGTTCCCACCCTCTGCAAGGTATCTCCCTCCAGTTCATATCACATTGAAGATGTGGATCGTGCCGGCGGGATTTCCGCCATCCTGAATGAATTGTTGAAATCCCCCGGAATGTTGACAGGAAACTGCCTCACCGTCACGGGAAAAACCCTTGAGGAAAATGTCCAAAATGCCATAATCCGGGATTCGGCCGTCATTCATCCTTTAAAGGATGCCTACAGTCCCACCGGCGGATTGGCAATTCTCCGGGGGAATCTGGCACCGGAAGGCAGTGTGGTCAAATTTGCCGGTGTGGCGGAATCCATGCTCACATTTACAGGAAAAGCGGTGATTTTCGACAGTCAGGAAGAAGCATCCCTGGGTATATCAGAAGGAAAGGTACAGGCCGGCGATGTGGTGGTTATTCGCTATGAAGGACCTAAAGGTGGTCCCGGGATGCAGGAAATGCTCTCTCCCACCTCTCTGATCATGGGGCGCGGACTGGGAGAAAAAGTGGCTCTCATTACGGACGGCCGTTTTTCCGGCGGGACCCGCGGAGCCTGCATCGGGCATGTGGCTCCGGAAGCAGCAGCCGGAGGACCTATCGGACTTCTGAAAGACGGAGATATCATTGATATCGATATTCCGGCCGGTAAACTCTCTGTACGGCTGAGTCCAAAAGAACTGGCAGTCCGGAAAGAATCTCTGAACCACCCTGAACCCAGAATAAAAAGCGGTACGCTGGCCCGCTATGCCCAAATGGTCAGTTCCGCCAGTGAAGGAGCTGTTTTGAAACCGATAACATTCAAACCCCGAGGTCATGATGAAAGGCGCTGAAATTGTCATAGACGCCCTGAAGAGAGAAAAGGTGAAAACCGTCTTCGGCTATCCGGGAGGGGTGATGATACCCATTTTTGATGTTCTCTATTCAACACCGGAAATACGTTTCCTTCTGACCCGGCATGAACAGGGAGCGGTCCATGCGGCAGACGGATATGCCCGCTCCACCGGCAAAGTGGGTGTGTGCATGGTCACCTCCGGCCCCGGCGCAACCAATACCATCACCGGCATTGCCACAGCCAAAATGGACTCCGTTCCCCTTGTCATTCTGAGTGGACAGGTCCATACCAACAGTATCGGAACCGATGCTTTTCAGGAAACGGATATGGTGGGCTTAACACGATCCATCTGTAAACATAATTACCTGGTCAAAGATGTGAATGATCTGGCCAAAATCATTAAAGAGGCCTTTTACATCGCCCGTTCAGGACGTCCGGGGCCTGTTTCCATTGATCTGCCTGTAAATGTCCTGAATTCCAAAGTTAAAAATTATACATACCCGGCAACTATCAATCTGCCGGGATACAAACCCGTTATCCGGGGCAATCCCATGCAGATTGAAAAACTGGCCCGGGCTATTGATCGGGCAAAAAAGCCGCTTCTCTATACCGGCGGAGGAATTATCAGTTCCGGTGCCACGCAGACACTTCTCGGACTGCTGGATAAAACGCAAATTCCCATTGTCGTCACACTCATGGGACTGGGTAGTATCCCTTATGATCATCCGTGTTTTCTGGGAATGCCCGGCATGCACGGAACCATTGCAGCCAATAAAGCTCTCACCGAATGTGACCTGCTCATTGCCGTGGGAGTCCGCTTTGACGACCGGGTTACAGGCCCCCTGCATACCTTTGCACAACAGGCAACAATTGCCCATATCGACATTGATGCCTCGGAAATCGGGAAAAACGTAAAAACCTGTTTGCCCATTGTAGGCGATGCCGGCCAGGTGCTGACTGAACTGATAAAATGGGTAAAGCCCCGGCTGAAGGATGCCTGGAACGAACGGGTGGAATATTGGAAGGAGAAATATCCCACCCAATATCAACAGAAGAAACAGGGACCTGTGACTCCTCAATATGTAATAGACGCACTAAATGATGTGATCGATCCCGATGCCATTGTCGTGACGGATGTGGGGCAGCATCAGATGTGGACCGCCCTGTATCACCATTATCGCAAACCCCGTCATTTTCTGAGTTCAGGCGGACTGGGAACCATGGGGTTCGGGCTTCCGGCAGCCATGGGAGCAGCTTTGGGAAATCCGGATAAAAAAGTTATCTGCATTACAGGAGACGGCGGACTTCAGATGAACATTCAGGAGCTGGCCACCTGCGCCATAAACCGTTTCCCGGTGAAAATCATTGTCATCAATAATGCTTATCTGGGGATGGTCCGTCAATGGCAGGATCTCTTCTGGAATAAAAGATATTCCCAGGTATGCCTGAAACGGGGACCGGATTGTCCCGCCGAATGCCGGGGACTGGATGAAAAGTGTCCTCCCGATTACATTCCGGACTTTGTGAAAGTGGCTGAGGCCAACAGTGTGAAAGGACTGAAAGCCACCCGACCGGAAGAAGTCGTCCCCATACTCAAAAAGGGCCTTCATCATCCGGGTCCGGTTCTTATGGAATTCATAGTAAGCCGGGAGGAAAATGTATATCCCATGGTTTCAGCCGGCAAACCCCTCACGGACATCCTGACAGGAGAAGAATGATGGTGGAAAAACACACAATAATTATCACAGTCATGAATAATCCGGGGGTGCTGGCCCGTATATCCGGACTCCTTTTCCAGCGGGGTTATAACATTGAAAGCGCTATCGCCGCACCAACCGAAGATCCTGAAATTTACAAAGTTATCATTGTGGTTCAGGAAAGTGACGAACACATTGAGCAAATTGTAAAGCAGCTGAATAAACTGATCGGCACCATCCGGGTTGTGGATATATCCCATAAGGATAACTACATCGTCCGGGAATACATCATTTTAAAACTGGGAGTGCAGCAAAAATACCGGACAGACCTCCTGGAGCTGGCACGCCACTTTAACGCCCATGCAATTGATATTGAAACGGATCATATCATCATTGAGCTCTCGGGCAATCCCCGGAAAATTGACCGATTTATCGAGCTTGTCCGTCCCTTCGGCATCAAAGAGTATGTCCGGAGCGGCGAATTTGCCATGTCAGAATATCAAAAATCAAAAAAAGGAGAAAAAAATGGCAATTAAAATGTATTACGACCAGGATATTGATACACAGGTGTTGAAAGAAAAGACTGTGGCCGTCATCGGCTACGGGAGCCAGGGACATGCCCAGGCGCAAAATCTTCGGGATAGCGGTTTTAAAGTGATTGTTTCAGATGTTGAGGGATCGGATAACTACAAACTGGCCCAAAAACACGGATTCAAACCCAAAACGGCCGAAGAAGCCAGTGCGGAAGCCGATATTGTGCAAATTCTCCTGCCGGATGAAATTCAGAAAAAGGTCTATAGCGAATCCATTGAAAAAAATATGACGGGGGGCAAGGCACTGGTTTTTTCCCACGGATTCAATATCCATTTCAATCAGATTATTCCTCCGGAAAATGTAGATGTGTATATGGTTGCCCCCAAGGGTCCCGGTCATCTGGTTCGCTCACAGTATGAATCCGGCGCCGGTGTCCCTTCCCTGATCGCCATTTACCGGGATGCCACAGGAAAGGCCAGGGATCTGGCTCTGGCCCATGCAAGCGGCATCGGTGCCGGAAGGGCGGGCATTATTGAAACAAGCTTTAAAGAAGAAACCGAAACCGACCTCTTTGGCGAACAGGCCGTCCTTTGCGGCGGTATTACAGAACTGATTAAAAGTGGTTTTCAAACCCTGGTAGATGCCGGGTATCAGCCTGAAATCGCCTATTTTGAATGTCTGCATGAAATGAAACTCATTGTGGACCTTTTTTATCAGGGCGGCATCAGCGGCATGTACTATTCCGTGAGTGACACGGCAGAATATGGCGGCATGACCCGCGGCCCCCGCCTGATTGACGCAACGGTTCAGAATAAAATGAAAGAAATCCTTAAAGAGGTCCAGGATGGAACCTTTGCCGGGGAATGGATCCGTGAAAACCAGACAGGCCGGAAAATATTAACGGAAAAACGCCGGGAACATGCCGAACTGCTTATCGAAAAGACCGGAAAAAAACTCCGGAAAATGATGGCCTGGTTACAAAAGGACGCATAGATATGAATGTCACCTTGTTTGACACAACCCTTCGGGACGGGTCTCAAAGTGAAAACATCTCCTTTTCCGTAGAGGATAAACTCCATATTGCCCACAAACTGGATGAATTCGGAATCCACTATATTGAAGGCGGGTGGCCCGGTTCAAATCCCAAGGATATGCTATTTTTCCGGAAGGCCCGGGAAGAACGGTTCCGGCATGCCCGCATCGTGGCCTTTGGTTCCACCAAACATGCCCGGAATCCCGTAGAAAAGGATCCCAACATCAAAGCCCTGCTGGATGCCAAAACCCCGGCTGTATCCGTTTTCGGGAAAACCTGGATTTACCATGTCGAACAGGCATTACGCGTAAGCCGGAAACAGAACCTTGACATGATCCGCGACAGCGTGGCCTATCTGAAACAACACGGCCGGGAAGTCATTTTTGATGCCGAACATTTTTTTGACGGATACAAAGACAATGCCGAATATGCCCTGGCTTGCCTGAAAGCCGCGGAATCGGCCGGAGCCGATGTGCTGGTTTTATGCGATACAAACGGCGGAACATTGACTCATGACCTCGCCGAGATTGTAAAATTCGTAGGGACTGTGGTCAAATCTCCTCTGGGAATCCATGCCCATAATGATTCAGATCTTGCAGTGGCTAACAGTATTACGGCGGTGCTGAACGGGGCTGTCCATGTGCAGGGAACCATCAACGGATACGGAGAACGCTGTGGCAATGCCAATTTGTGCAGCATTATCCCCAATCTTCAGCTCAAAGCCGGATACCGGTGCATTCCCGATGAAAATATGTCCAAACTTACGGTTCTTTCCCATTACGTAAGTGAAATCTCCAACCTGATACTGAATAACACAACACCTTATACCGGCAAGAGTGCCTTTGCCCATAAGGGAGGTATTCATGTGAGTGCCGTCATGCGGAGACCCGATTCATACGAACATATCCGGCCTGAGCAGGTGGGAAATAAGCGGCGTGTACTTATTTCGGACCTGGCAGGAAAAAGCAATATTCTTTTCAAAAGTGCCGAACTGGGACTGGATCTGGCATTGGACAAAGAGCGGATCCCCGAGATTGTAAAACGTTTGAAGGAGCTGGAACACGAGGGCTATGAATTTGAAGCGGCAGAGAGTTCTCTGGAGCTTTTAATCAAACGGATGAAACAGGAATATCCCAATTTTTTCACCCTTCAGGGATTCCGAATCCTGAATGAAAAGGACGAAAACAACGAAATTCGTTCCGAAGCCACGATCCGGGCTGTTGTGGGCGGACGGGAAGAGCACACGGCAGCAGAAGGCGTGGGACCGGTCAACGCTCTGGATAAGGCCCTGAGGAAAGCCCTGATCAAATTCTATCCTGAAATTGAAGAGATGAAACTCACGGATTACAAAGTCCGTGTCATCAATGCCCGGGCTGGCACCTCGGCAAAAGTCCGGGTTCTGATCGAATCCTCCACCAACGGGAAAACCTGGAGCACAGTCGGCGTATCGGAAAATATCATTGAAGCAAGCTGGCAGGCCCTTACGGACAGTATTTCCTACTTTTTAATGAAACGACGTCAACATAAACCTTTGGAGACATCATGAGCAAGCGACGTATTATTCTTTTCGACACAACTCTCCGGGATGGCGAACAGAGTCCCGGAGCATCTCTCACGGTCAATGAAAAACTGGTTATTGCCAATCAGCTTGCCCGTTTGGGAGTAGATGTGATTGAAGCCGGCTTTCCCATCGCCTCCGAAGGGGATTTTGAAGCCGTAAAACAGGTGGCCCAAAACATCAAGGGACCGTCAATATGCGGTTTGGCCCGGGCAAATCATGCAGATATTGACCGGTGCTGGGAAGCGGTGAAATATGCAGAAAAACCCCGCATCCACACCTTTATCGCCACATCAAAAGTCCACCGGGAAGACAAGCTGAAAAAGAGTAAGAAAGAAATCATCGAAATCACCCGGAATGCCGTCAAACGGGCGAAAAGTTATTGCAACGATGTGGAATTTTCGCCGGAAGATGCTGCACGAACCAGTCTGGATTACATGTGCGACGTCGTCCGGGCTGCCATTGAAGCCGGCGCAACCACCATCAATATCCCCGATACGGTGGGTTATGCCGAACCGCCGGAATTTGGGAGCCGCATCCGGTATCTCTTTGATCATGTCCCCGAAGCCAACAATGTGGTCATCAGCGTTCATTGCCACAACGATCTGGGAAATGCCGTGGCAAACTCCCTGGCAGCTGTAGAGGCAGGAGCCACCCAGGTAGAAGGCTGCATCAACGGTATCGGTGAACGGGCCGGAAATGCATCCCTTGAAGAAATCATCATGAATCTGGTAACCCGTCAGGATTATTTCAATGCAGACATCGCCGTGGATACCCGGGAAATTTACAAAACCAGCCGGCTTCTGGCGAATCTGACGGGACTTGAAATCCAGCGGAATAAACCCATTGTGGGAGCCAATGTTTTTGCCCATGAAGCCGGGATTCATCAGCATGGTGTGCTGCAAAACCGTGAAACCTATGAAATCATGAAAGCGGAAGATGTGGGCTGGACCGGTGAAAATCTGGTGATCGGCAAACATTCAGGCAAACATGCCGTAACAGCCCTCCTGTCTGAAGAAGGGTTTCAGCTTTCGGATGATCAGATCCGGCAAATAACGGAAAAAGTAAAAGACCTGGCGGATAAGCAAAAAATGGTGGAACGGGACGATGTAATCGCCATTGCCCGGGACGTAACCAACCAGCTTTCGGAAGAGGAACAGTATGTGAAAATCGAAGAATTCGCCGTCTTCACCGGGTCAAACATGACACCCACTGCCTCGGTCAAACTCCGGGTATATGGTGATCAGAAAACAGCGTCCGGGACAGGTGACGGTCCGGTGGATGCCGTGAGCAACGCCATCTGGAATGTCATCGACCCCTCTCTGAAACTGGTGGAATACAACCTGAAAGCCATTACCGGTGGGACCGATGCCCTGGCGGATGTATCCATCAAACTTTCTGACGAGTCAGATAACATGTACATAGCCCGGGCACTGGATGAGGATGTGATCAAAGCCAGTGTCAAGGCCATCATCAAAGGGATCAACAAAGCCCTGAACTATAAAGAAAGAACCCTTCAAAACAATTGAGAGGATACCGTGGGATCAACCATTACCGAAAAAATACTGGCGGCCCATTGCGGTCGTGAAACCGTCCGTCCGGGTGAACTGATCAATGCAGAAATCGACGTTATCATGTGCCATGATGTAACGACCACCCCGGCCATTGACCTTTTAAAAGCCCATGGAAATCTCCATGTGGCATATCCGGACCGGGTTGTGATTATGCCGGACCACTTCGTGCCGAACAAAGATATAAAATCTGCCGAGATGGTAGCAAAAATCCGTCGCTGGGCCAGGGAAGAAAAGATAGAAAAATTCTACGAGATCGGCCGGCACGGAGTATGCCATGCCCTGTTGCCGGAACAGGGACACGTACGTCCCGGGACAACCATCATTTGCGGAGACAGTCACACATCCACCCATGGTGCGTTAAGTGCCTTTGCCACGGGAATCGGCAGCACGGATCTGGCCGCCGCTCTGGCAACAGGTGAACTCTGGTTCAAGGTTCCCGAAACTATCCTTTTCCGAATCCACGGGACCCTTCAGAAAGGAGTTTTTGCCAAGGATGTCATTCTTGAAATCATCCGGCGCATTGGTGTGGATGGCGCTCTGTACAAAACCATGGAATTCACCGGAAATGTGGTAGAGAACTTTTCCGTTGAATCCCGAATGACCCTGTGCAATATGGCCATTGAAGCCGGTGCCAAATCAGGTATTATCAATCCGGATGAAAAAACTTTGGATTATGTACAGACTCATTCAAATGAGATTTTTGACGTATATACCAGCGATCCGGATGCAGAATACAGTGATATCATTGATATTGACGTTTCGGATCTGGAGCCCATGGTGGCCCTCCCCCACCTCCCCTCCAATGGTAAGCCCGTATCGCAGATCGGTGACATTCCCATTGATCAGGCCTGGCTGGGAAGCTGCACAAACGGGCGTATTGAAGACTTGCGGAAAGCAGCAGTGGAAATGAATGGCAAAAAAGTAGCTAAGGGTGTCCGGATGATCGTGGTTCCGGCCACTTCGGATATTTGGAAACAGGCAAACCGGGAAGGCTTGCTGGATATTTTTATGGAGGCAGGAGCAACGGTTTCTGCACCCACATGCGGTGCCTGCCTGGGCGGACACATGGGGATTCTGGCTGCCGGTGAACGATGCATCAGCAGTACAAACCGGAATTTTGTCGGCCGCATGGGAAGTCCAGAATCGGAAGTTTACCTGGCCAGTCCGGCAACCGTTGCCGCCTCTGCCATCGCCGGAAAAATCGTGAACCCCAATGCATATAGACAGGATTGATCATGAAAGGAAAAGCACACTGTTATCCCAGAAATCACATCAATACCGATGAAATTATCCCGGCCCGTTACCTGAATATGGATCGGGAAAAAGAACTGGCAGCCCATGCAATGGAAGATATTGACAAAACATTTGTTAAAAATGTATCGGAAGGGGATTTTATTGTAGCCGGAGAGGATTTTGGCTGCGGCAGTTCCCGTGAACACGCCCTTTGGGCCTTGAGAGGCGCCGGAGTACAGGCCGTGATTGCCGGATCCTTTGCCCGGATTTTTTACCGGAATTGCATCAATAACGGATTTCTGGCCGTTGAATGTCCCGAAGCAACCCAAAAAGTCCGCACAGGCGACCATCTCTCCATCGACCTGAAAACCGGAAAAATCCTTAATGAATCGAAGCAGGAATCTTATACATTTACACCGGTCCCCGATTTTGCCCGTCGAATTATTGAATCAGGCGGACTGATGAAAACCATAGCACAAAAGGTAAAGCCATGACAAAAACATATCATATTGCCGTTTTACCCGGTGACGGGATCGGGCCGGAAGTGATGGCGGAGGCTTTGAAAGTGCTTAAGGCTGTCAGCAGAAAAGAAAATGTGACATTCCGGACACAAAAAGCATTGGTGGGTGGTGCCGCCTGGGATCAATATCACAGTCACCTTCCGGAAGAGACACTGAAAATCTGCCGGGATTCCGATGCGATTCTTTTCGGTTCTGTCGGCGGACCGGTCCGGGAACAAAACACTCCTAAGTGGCAGGGCGCGGAAGTTCATTCACTTTTAGGTCTGCGAAAAGCCTTCGGACTTTTTGCCAATCTCCGGCCTGCCAGACTTTTTCCGGCACTGGCTTTTACCTCTTCCCTGCGGCAGGATGTGGCACAAGAGGGATTTGATATCCTGGTCGTCCGGGAACTTACCGGCGGCATCTATTTTGGTCAGCCAAAAGGCCGTACCGGCACCGGTGAGGAAGAAAAAGCTTTTGATACCATGGTCTACAGCCGATGTGAAATCCGGCGAATTGCGCGGATCGCCTTTGAAATTGCCAGAAAGCGACGTAAAAAAGTTACTTCTGTCGATAAGGCAAATGTGCTGACGACTATGGTCTTTTGGCGCCAGGTTGTTGAAGAAGTGGCGTCAGATTATCCGGATGTGGCGTATGAACCCATGTATGTGGACAATGCCGCCATGCAACTGGTAAAAAAACCACAGCAATTTGATGTGTTGCTTTGCGGAAATATGTTTGGGGATATCCTGTCTGATGAAGCAGCCATGTTGACGGGGAGCCTGGGTATGCTTCCCAGTGCCAGCTTTGCCGGGTCCGGTTTCGGTATGTATGAACCGGGTGGCGGATCGGCGCCGGATATCGCCGGAAAAAAAATTGCCAATCCTATTGCACAGATTTTAAGTGCAGCCATGATGCTGAAATATTCACTCAATATGGAAAAAGCAGCAAATGAAATTGAAAAAGCCGTGGAAATGGTCCTTGCAGATGGTCACAGAACCGCTGATATAGCCGGAAAAGATGACACCCCGGTATCAACGGAAACCATGGGGGATCGAATCACTGAGACGTACAAACAATTATAACAAAAGAAGTCTGTCATGAAAGACACACAGATAGCCATTATCGGAGCGGGAAATATCGGAACGGCCATAGCCCGGGGATTTGTCCGGTCCGGCCTGATTCAAGCCGAAAACATTACACTGACCCGACGTCACACAGCTGCTCTTGAATCCTACCAACAGGAAGGGTATCACATCACAGCAGACAATCTTTCCGCCGTTCAATCCTGCAAAATCATTATTCTTGCCGTTGAACCTCAACAGGCAGAACCGGTTATGAAATCTATTGTACCTGTTTTAAAACCTGAAAGGCATATCTTTTTATCGGTTGTATCGGGATTATCCATTTCAGATATGCAGAATATTCTACCTGAGGACCTGCCTGTGGTCCGGGTCATGCCCAATACAGCCATTGCCATCCGGGAATCCATGACCTGTCTGGCAGCCGTAAACCGTCAGGAGCCGGCACTGAAAACTGCCGAGACACTTTTCAACACTCTGGGACAGACCCTCATTATTGATGAAGAACAGATGAGTGCTGCCACGGCCCTGGGAGCTTGCGGTATTGCCTTCTTCCTCAGGGCCATCCGGGCGGCTTCACAAGGAGGAATCGAAGTGGGTTTCCATGCCCGTGATGCTCTGAAAATTGCAGCTCAAACGGCAAAAGGGGCGGCCTCTCTGATTCAGACTTATGGGAACCATCCTGAACAGGAAATCGATAAAGTCACCACCCCTCTTGGATGCACCATTGCCGGTCTGAACCAGATGGAACATGAAGGATTCAGCTCCGCCATGATCAAAGGAATCAGACTGTCTGCAGAAAAAGCATCCGAACTCTATAAACCATCTGATAAACATTCACAGAAAAACAAGACGGATTAAACAATGATAATTCTGAAATTTGGCGGAACATCCGTCGGTACCCCGGAAAACATTCGTCAGGTTGGCCGGATTATCCGGAAAGCCCTTCAAAAGGATCCTGACATCAGCGTGATTGTCTCTGCCTTTAATGGGGTCACAAACGATTTAGTTCACCTGAGTGAACTGGCCCGGAAGCGGGATAAAAAATACGAAAAATTTCTGCACTCCTGTGAAAAACGCCATATCGATACCGTGAAAGCCCTGCTCCCCTCATCCCCCCAACCGGTTCTGCTGCGGGTTCAGGAAGTCTTCCATGAATTACGGGAGATCCTTCATGGAATTTACCTGCTGAAAGAATTGACACCCCGTTCTGCCGATTTGATCATGGGATTCGGCGAGCAGCTTTCGGCTTATATTATCAGCCGGTATCTGGTATCGCAGGGCATGTCTGCCTTGTATACAGATGCGCGGAAACTCCTGGTGACAGACGATGTACATGGTCATGCCAATCTCCTTTATCAGAAATCAGCCCGGAAAATCCGGCGGTATTACGAAAAACATCCGGGCTTGAAAATTATTACAGGCTTTATCGCCACGACATCCGACGGGATTTCAACCACCCTGGGACGAGGCGGATCGGATTTGACAGCATCTTTTCTGGGAGCGGTGCTGAAAGCCCGTGAAATTCAGATCTGGACCGATGTTGACGGAGTGATGAGCGCCGACCCGGGAAAGGTTCCCGGGGCATTTTGTCTGAAGACACTGAGCTATGAAGAAGCGATGGAATTTTCCCATTTTGGCGCGAAAGTCCTCCATCCTCCAACCATCCAACCGGCCATGAAAAAAGGCATTCCGATCCGCATTCTGAATACATTCAATCCGGATTTCGAAGGCACCCTTGTCCAAAAAGATCCATTACATCATGAATTCCCGGCCAAAGGAATCACATCCATTCATCAAATTGCCTTATTAACCCTTCAGGGTTCGGGCATGACGGGTGTCACGGGAATATCCGGCAGGGCCTTTTCAATCCTGGACAATCACGATATCAGTGTTATCCTTATCAGTCAGGCATCCTCTGAACATTCGATTTGTCTGGCAGTAAAACCTGAAAATGCCCTGCCGGCCAAAAAAGCCATTGAAAAAGAATTTGAACTGGAAATTAAAGCACATATTATGGACCGTGTCCTGATTGAAAAAGACCTTTCTGTGGTAGCCCTGGTCGGTGAAAGCATGCGGAAAACACCGGGTATAGCCGGCAGATTGTTTCACGCCCTGGCCGAGCGGTCTGTTAATGTTGTAGCCATTGCCCAGGGTTCATCAGAATTGAATATCTCTGTCGTCGTATCCCAGGCAGATGAAATCCGGGCCCTTCAGGCAATTCATGAAGCCTTTTTTTCCCGGGTGCAAAGACTGAATTTGCTTTTATGCGGGACCGGCCTGATCGGAAGCGAGTTCCTCAGGCAACTGGCTGAAAACCACGACAGAATCCGGAAAAACCAAAATCTCGACTTACATTTAATCGGATTGGCCAATGCGGATTATGGTATTTTTTGTGCCGAAGGAATTCAAGCGGCTGAATGGCAAAAAGTATTGACCCGGGGACAACAGAATCCCGATTCCGGATTTTTTCAGCGACAATTGAAAAACTATAACGGAGGTAAAACGGTCTTTATTGACCTGACAGCCAGTAGAGAAATAAGCCAGACTTATGGGGACTATTTAAAAAACGGGATTTCGGTTGTAGCTGCCAATAAAATTGCGAACACCGGAGATTATGACAGTTATCGCTCCCTTCAGGCTCTCAGTCGGCGGAAAGGAGTCTTTTTCCGTTATGAAACCAACGTGGGAGCCGGACTTCCGGTCATCCGGACCCTGAAAAGCCTTTTGGAAACCGGTGATAAGGTTCTCAAAATCGAAGCCATTCTCAGCGGCACCCTCAGTTATATTTTCAACACCTTTCAATCCGGTGGAAAAGCATTCAGTGAAGTCATACGGGAAGCTCAGGAAAAAGGATTTACCGAGCCTGATCCCCGGAATGACCTGAAAGGGCTCGATTTTGCCCGGAAACTTCTGATATTAATGCGGGAATGCGGCGAACCGGTGAATCTTGAAGACATCCGGATTGATCCTCTCCTTCCGGCGGCATGTTTTCAGGCACCGTCGGTAGAAGAAACCTATGCAATTCTGAAAGATTTCGATCCGCAATTTGAAAAAGCTCGTCTTGCCGCTGCAAAAAACAAACGGCTCTTACGGTATATCGGGACCTATGAAAAAGGGAAGGGAACAATTGAGTTGACGGAAATAAAACCCGATCACCCCTTTGCCGGCCTGAAAGGCAGTGATAACGCCGTCATATTTACAACAGAACGATATTTTGAAAATCCCCTGGTCATTCAGGGTCCCGGAGCCGGAGCAGAAGTAACGGCAGCGGGAATTATGAGTGAATTGATAATAGAAAATTGAGAAAAGAGTCTTTTGCAATTTTGTATTAGTTATCATTTATTTATTTGTTAATTGAGTGCACTATAACCGTGCCATTTTTTATCTGTAAAAAGTTCAAAGTTTTTCAAATTCAGGCAAAGCACAAATGATAAAGGCACTTTCTCCTTGATTGCTATCTGTGAGATAAAGTATATTCGGCCAAAGCTAATAAGACAATGATAGGAAGAATGATTACATCTAAAGAAAAAATATACGCCATATGGCACATATCATTCCATAACGGATGCATAAACGAAATATGGCGTATACACAAACGTTAGGCGAAATGCGTCCTATAAAACTAAATATATATGTGATAGCACCATTCACGATTGATAAGGAGGTATTAGAGTGAAAAATCGAATATATCAATTTAAAATCACGCTGTGGGGTATTAGACCACCTATTTGGCGACGAATCCAAGTTCCGGAAACCTATACGTTTTGGGACCTACACGTTGCTATTCAAGATGCCATGGGTTGGGCGGACTATCATCTTCATGAATTTGAAATTACTTCTCCCCAAAGCCGAGGAAAAACGAGAATAGGAATCCCGGAGGGAGATTTTGACAGAGAAGTTCTTCCAGGATGGAAACAAAAAATAGCCGACTATTTCACACAAGAGAATAGAACAGCAAATTACATGTATGATTTTGGTGATGGTTGGGAGCACAAAATAGAGTTAGAAAAAATCCTTCCCCGAGAAAAGAACGTCAAATATCCTACATGTATCAAAGGGAAACGGGCATGTCCACCAGAAGATTGTGGTGGAATTGGTGGTTATTACAACTTATTGGAGATTATGGGAAACCCCAATCATGAAGAGTATGATGATATGTTGGAATGGCTCGGTGAAGAATTTGATCCTGAACATTTCGATATTAACGAGGTAATGTTTGATGATCCTAATAAACGACGCAAAATTGCAATTGGATAACGGACGCACATCGCCTAACACGATGTATGCAGCTACGGCACTTCGTGCCTTCACCCAAATGCCTCGCTACGCTCGGCACTTCGCATACACCTGGCCGTTAGGCGCACCATCACGGGTTCTCTCGTTCTGATATGGAGACACATCCTGGAACCCTTGCGTTCATGCTGCTGCTGTCGTTCATCTTCCCAGCCGTCGAGGAGATAGGACTTCGCGGGCACTGGCTTGATGAGCTGCAACAGCGTTTCGACCCAGTAGTCGCCGGTCTGCTCCACGGAGCAGCCTGGGCAGTCTGGCATACGCCTTTTGTCTGGTTCCCGGGCTACTCTACGGTCTGACCGAGGAAGAGATAAAGATTGTGGAGGGAGAAGGATAAAATACAATCCGGACATCCATCATCGCCGATCGATTCGATTGCAGGGATATGATTATTCATCGCCCGGTGCGTATTTTGTTACCATTTGCACCCAAAACCGGGAATGTTTGTTCGGGGATATTGTAAATGGGAAAATGGTTTTGAATGATATCGGGAAAATTGTTGCGGATGAATGGATAAAAACCGGTGATATACGGGATGAAATTGAATTGGATGCATGGGTGGTCATGCCCAATCATTTTCATGGAATTGTGATGATCCGTAGGGGCGACCAGCCGGTCGCCCCTACCTCGGCGCCATTGCCGGGACCCCGCCCGAAATCCATTGGTTCATTGATGTCCGGTTTTAAATCCGCCGTCACAAAACGCATTAATAAAATACGTCAAACACCAGGGATATCCGTTTGGCAACGCAATTTTTACGAACATATCATCCGCAATGAAACCGAATTGGGCAACATCCGGCAATACATTATCAACAACCCATTAAATTGGCGATCTGATGAAAATTATAAATTCTGAAGACAGGAAAATCCTTTCCATCACCATAGGTGTAGGGGCGACCGGCCGGTCGCCCCTACACCTATGACCTTTACGGCCTGACCGGGGATGAAATCAGGATTGTGGAAGGGGAAAAACAATACCATATCTTTTTACAGAAAAAATGTTGCTTAATCAACTCACAATTACCCTGTTTTCAATTTCTCATTTTCAATGATCAATTCATCAGTAAAAGACTCAGGGCCATGACAATCATCCCCCCCATGAGACCCAACAGGCTATCGTGTCCTTTTCCGTAGGCTCTGCTTGTGGGTAATAGCTGATCCAGGCTGATATAGACCATAATGCCGGCAACAGCAGCAAAGAGAATTCCCATCACCTGTGGAGGAATTTCTCCCGAATCACCAGCCAGAAAAAAACGTATTCCCAGATACCCGATAACAGCACCAATTGGTTCTGCCAGTCCGCTGATAAAGGAATATCTGAAGGCTTTTTTCCGGTCTCCCGTGGCATAAAAAATAGGAACGGATACACTGATGCCTTCGGGAATATTATGAAGGGCGATGGCAAAGGTGATGGCAATGGCCAGATGAGGATCTTTCAGTCCTGACAAAAATGTTACCAGCCCTTCCGGAAAATTGTGAATTGTGATGGCTAATGCCGTAAAAAGTCCGAGTCTTAAAAGATGAGCATGGTGGATATGATGGATATGGTTGCTTGTTTCTTCATCAATCCCACCCCGGGTTACCTGTTTCAAATCGGGGAATTCTGCCTGAGGATCATGGAGAGGAGCCGTTGCACGCTCGTCAAAAGGTTCATGTGGGTTTTCAATGGAAGGAATGAGAATATCAATGAGGGCAATGAGAAAGATACCACCGAAAAATGCAGCTGTGTTAATCCAGGATCCCAGGTTTTCACCATACGCCTTACCTAAAGAATCAAATCCTTTATAAAATATTTCCACAAAGGAAACGTATAGCATTACACCGGCGGAAAATCCTGTGGAAACAGACAGAAAACGATAATTCGTCCGTTTGGATGTAAAAGCAATGACACTGCCGATACCTGTAGCCATGCCTGCAATCAGTGTTAATCCAAAAGCCCTCCATACATTTTCCATCCCTTAACATGTCTCCTTATAAATCCTCCGGACTGAAATCCGGGAGCTGACCTTAATTCATTCTCAATATCTCCACAAAAGCCTCATAATCATTCTCCAGGGGGATAGACAAAAGAGGCTTTTTCAGACAGTCCGCCAGTTGTTCCGGAAGGGGAATTTCCTTTCCGGTGACTTCTTCCACAATTGGTTTAAATTTTGCAGGGTGGGCTGTTTCAAGAAAAATGCCTGTCACCGTTTTTTTCTCAGTTTTCAGGTAATCTTCAAGTCCAAGAAGTCCTACAGCCCCATGGGGATCGCAAATGTATCCGGTTTTTTCCATTACCTCCCGGATTTTATCTTTTGTTTCCTCATCGGAGTATCCCCTCCCCCAAATATCACGGGTTATGGCCTGATGGGAATGATTATAGAGATCCAGAATCCGGTCAAAATTGCTGGGATTCCCCACGTCCATAGCGCTGGAGATCGTTTGAACAGATGGGCGGGGTTTGAAGCGGGCGGTGTTCAGATATTCGGGCACCACATCATTCACATTCGCAGCATCCACAAAACGACGGATAGGGAGTCCCATGCGTTTGGCCAGGAGCCCGGCCGTTAAATTTCCGAAATTCCCGCTGGGAACCGAGAAAACACAATCCTGTCGTTCCCTTTCGTCAAGTTGTCCCCAGGCACGAAAATAGTAAAAAATCTGGGGTATCAGACGAGCGATATTGATGGAATTGGCCGAACTTATCATGGAGGGCCTGCGGAGAGATTCATCCGCCAGTGCTTTTTTCACCAGAGCCTGACAATCATCAAACACGCCATGGACTTTCAGGGCCGTAACATTTTTGCCCAGCGTGGCAATTTGTTTTTCCTGAATTTTACTGACTTTTCCGGCAGGATACAGGACATAAACACGGATGCCCGGGATGTTGTAAAATCCGTTTGCCACGGCGCTGCCCGTATCACCGGATGTGGCAACCAGAATCTTAAGTTCTTTTGAAAGGTTTTGAGTAAAAACCGCCATGAGTCTGGACATGAACCGGGCTCCGAAATCCTTGAAAGCCAGGGTGGGACCATGAAATAGTTCAAGGGTATAAATGTGATCCGAAACGGGAACCAGGGGGGCATCAAAGGGAAAAGCATCCTTCACAAGGTCTTCCAGTTTCTGTTCACTGATCTCTCCATCCACAAAATACCGGGCAAGTTCAAAAGCTAATTCCGGAAAAGAGAGATCCGGCACGCTCTTTAAAAATTCCCGGGGTAAAACCGGAACAGATACCGGCATATAGAGTCCTTGATCCGACGGCATTCCTGTTAAAACAGCCTTTCTCAGGCTGATCCGGAGTGATTTGTCTTTTGTGCTGTAAAATTTCATATTTTCTGTGATTCCTGCTTAATGATGCGTGGACCTTCGGGATTTATCAGTGATATCCAGGTTTGATATGAAATTTGGAATTTATCATAAATTGCGCCCATGGCTTGCCGGACCTGTTGTGCAGTTTCTTTACCTTTTGAGAAAGCAAAAACAGTCGGACCGGATCCGGAAATACCCCATCCCAGGGCACCGGCATCCCGTGCCGATTTTGTTACAAGGGTGTAATGTGGAATAAGTGCAGCCCGTACCGGTTCGGCAACCAAATCTTCCATGGAACGGGCAATCAAATCATAGTCGGACAGGCAAAAACCCGCTGCCAGTCCCGCCGTATTTCCCCATTGCCGGATAGCTGTTTCAAGAGGGATGGATTGTGGAATCAGTCCCCGGGCCTTGCGGGTTTCAATTTCAACCCGGGGGTAGATCAGGGTACAATAAAGATCTTCAGGGACAGGCAAATGTCGGATATCCAGGGGATGATAGCTGCGAATCAGGACAAAGCCTCCCAAGAGGGACGGTATCACGTTATCTCCGTGAGCGGATCCACAGGCAGATTTTTCTGATTGCAGTCCAAATTTCAAAAGGGCTTTACTGTCAACCGGGTGTCCCAGCAAGCGATTCAAACCAAAAAGAGCTGCTGCCGCACCGGCAGCACTGGAACCGAGTCCGCTTCCAATGGGTAATCCTTTAAAAAGTTCGATGTCAACGCCAACCTCTGGTGCATAGGTATTCAGAAACGCCTGTGCAGCAACACCGGCTGTGTTTTTTACAGGATCCGTAGGCAACAATCCTCCATCCCCGTGGATTGCCTGAATCCGGACGCCCGGTGTATCCCGAAGCGTCAGAATCACTTCATCTCCCGGTTCATAAACTGCAAACCCAAAAACATCAAAACCACAGGAAACATTTGCCACCGTTGCCGGCGCAAAAACACGAATGGTTTGTGTATTTTTCTTCATCCTCAAGCTGCTTTCCCGGTGAATCCGGACTCACCTTTTCCACCAGCCCGACATTCATCATTCATCATTTAATTCAGAATTCTCACCAATACGTATACGGATCCATATCCCCCTCGAGTCCTTCCTGCTTCAGCCAGGCCTTATACTCGTCAAAATCATCCAGCCAGAAGGCTTCAGGGTTTGTTTTGAAGATCATCACCCTGGAACGGTTTTCAGGATCGGCGTTCCGGTGATATTTCATCACGGTATGTTCCGGTGTGACGGCGAGAATTTCGATTTTGCCGGTTTTATGGGACATCACCATCCGTGCCCTGCGTCCCAGTCCGGAAACCATGTCCTTTGCCTTTTCCAGAATATCCCAGCCTTTGGCGATGGGAACGGCAAAAGTTTTATTCCCAAGGGTGGGTCGGCATTGAAAGATATAATACGGAGGAATATCCAGGACATTCAGCTGAAGAAAAAGATCCGCCAATACCCGGGGGTCATCATTCACACCACGTATCAGGGGAGTCTGATTGACAAGGGCAGCACCGGACTGGCGTAAAATCTTCAAGGCCTGCCGACTCTGTTTTGTCAACTCCCGGGGATGATTGATATGCAGCATCAGATAGATTTTCTTATCCCCGTTGGAATACCGTTGAATCATATCAGTCAGTGAGGGATCTTCCAAAATCCGGTAGGGATTGAATAAGGGAATTTTAGTTCCGATACGAACAATCCGGACATGGGGAATTTCAGCCACTTTCCGGATCAGGTCTTCCAGTTTCGGTGTGGACATAATCAGGGGATCACCTCCGGTAATGAGGACATTGAGGATTTCCGGATGGTTCCGGATATACTCGATACCTTCATTATAGCGACGAGTGACTTCCTTGTTCTCATGCATAAAAAGCCGTTTTCTGAAACAGAACCGGCAAAAAGCTCCACAGGTATCCTGAGAAATGAAGAGGGCTGTATCCCGATACTTGTGTTCCACACCGGGAACCCGGACATACTTGGATTCACCTGAAGCATCCAGTGACCCCCATTCCACAAACTCATCCTCCGTGGGAATGATTATCCGGCGTATGGGATCAGCCGGATCATTCCAATTGATGAGTCCCAAATAGTATTCATTCGCCCGGAAGGCAAACTTATCCTCAATTTTTGACAGCCGTTCCTTCTCCTCTTCCGTCAGTCCTTTTACATTTTTAATGTGTGTAATATATTTTACGGATTTCACATAACCTCCTTTCATCTCACAGGCAAATTGTATGAAAAGGCTTAACCTTGTAGTTTAAAAGTCTGATTTTAAAGAGTAAAGCGGAATTTTCGCGGTTTCTCCTCTTCTATGGATATGTCTGACGTGATTCCAATCTGCCGAAACAAATAATTATTTAATAAATTTAAGGGATAAATCTTCAATTTGTCGAATATTTTTAATTTTACCATGCTTCTATTCTATATATTTGATTTATTTTCGAAGAATATTCAATATCGAAAGAGAAGAAATGTATGGAATTGTCTGCTGTTTTGAGCTCCGGAGCAGAAGATTTTAAGACGGATAGCAGGATATATCGTGACAGTCCGTTATGAAATCCACTTCATGCTTTATGAAGATCCGGATGTGGTGATAAACATCAATCCGGCAGATAAAATGATTCTGAAGGGTTGGATGTAAAAGTATCTGATTCATGTATTTATCATGATTTTTTTTCGTGAATACTCACCCTTTTTTTAGTAGTTTCCACCTGACCTGAAATGAATATGATATAAATAACTAAAGAATGTCTGGAGAGAGACAATGAAAAAAACTGCACTGTTATGGATGATCCTGTCGGTATTGATTCTTGCCGGATGCGGTGGGTCCGGAGACAAACCGAAATCTTCAGCCGATGCTTTGTATAACGGAAAACCTGCACCGAAAGATACGGTCACACCTCCTGAAGAAGGTGGATATGGTTTTGAAAATATTGCCCGGGATCTGGGATATGAAACATACATCCTCAATCCGGAGACGGACTACCCGGCTTTTGGTGATCCCCGGGCTAAAAAAGGGGGAACCCTGACGCATATTTCATCCCGTTTTCCCGCCACAATGCGAATTATAGGACAAAATTACAATTATGAAGAAAACATCAGTATCATTGCTCCCTTATGCTACGAAAGTCTGCTGGGCCTCCATCCTGTTACGCTGGAATATGTCCCGGCTCTTGCCTCCCACTGGAAAATATCCGATGATAAAATGACTTATTGGTTTCGGATCAATCCCGATGCCCGTTTCAGCGACGGCCGGCCTGTAACTGCCGAAGATGTCATAGCCACCTGGGATCTGCACATGGATGAAACCATTCTTATGCCTTCAAGTCAGCTGGTATACGGCAAATTTGAGCGTCCCGAAGCAGAAGGGAAATATATCGTCAAAGTAAAAAGCAAAAACCTGAACTGGCGTAACTTCCTCTATTTCAGCGGAATGAACATCATGCCGGCATATTATCTCCGCCAGGTGGATGGAACGGAATTTCTGAAACGGTACCAGTATACCATGGTGCCCGGTTCCGGTCCATACGTTATCTATCCCGAAGATATCATCAACCAGGAGTCTTTTACCTTTACACGCCGGGATAATTACTGGGCTGCCGAGAATCCCTTGAATAAATATGTCCACAACTTTGACAGGGTCAAAATCGTCGTCGTCAAAGACAATCGGAGTTTGATGTTTGAGAAATTCAAGAAGGGAGAATGTGATTTTTATCCTGTCTACAGTGCTCGTGAATGGCACGAAGAAACGGATTTTGAAGCAGTCCAAAAAGGTTGGGTTCAGAAACGCAAAGTTTTTTCAAACCGCCCTGCAGGGACATCCGGTTTTGCCTTTAACATGCGTAAATGGCCCTTCAATGACCGGAGAATCCGGTATGCGTTTGCCTACCTGTATAACCGGGAAAAAATGAATGAAGAGATGTATTACAATGAATACGATATGATGAATTCGTTGTATACCGGTTCTGTTTATGAAAACCCCAATAACGAAAAAATCACATACAATCCCGAAAAGGCCGTCCAGCTTTTGAAAGAAGCAGGATTTACCAAACGGAACCAGGATGGCTGGCTGGTAAACAACGAGGGAAAAGTCCTTCGTTTTGAAATCGCCATACAAAAATCCGTGGATTACATGGTAACGCCAGTTCAACAGATGATGAAGGATTACGGGATTGACATGCAAATCAAATACATGGACGGTAATGCCATTTGGAAAAACCTGATGGACCGGAATTTTACGATCTTCATGCAAAGTTGGGGCGGACTTGTTTTCCCGAATCCGGAAACAACCCTTCACTCTTCCCTGGCGGATAAAAAAAATAATAACAATATCAGCGGCTTTGCCAATGAACGGGTTGATGAATTATTGGAAGAGTATGACAAGTGTTTTGATCAGAAACGCCGCATAGAAATCATCCGGGAGATTGACGGCATTTACTCCGATATCCATCCCGCAGCATGGGGTATTGCCCGACGCTCTATGAATATTCTATACTGGAACAAACTGGGGCATCCGGAATTTGTTTTTGACCGTTACAACGGAGACTATACCAGTATTTTCAGATACTGGTGGTATGAACCGGAAAAAGATGCCCTGCTGAAAGAGGCCATGAAAAACAACACCTCCCTGCCGAAAGGCGAGATGATTGTCCGTTATTGGGATAAATATAAAAATACGGACATCTGAAAGGGACCTCAATCATGATCCAGTATTTTGTTCGACGTATCCTGCTCATGATTCCCACGTTTCTTGGTTCAACCCTTCTCATTTTCGTTATTTTGCAGCTTACGCCGGGAGGGCCGTTGGAACAGACAATTCAACGGCTGCAGATGGGAAGCATGAGTCGTGGAGAAATCTCAGGCGCTACCGGGGATATGATGACCGGCGGCAGCAGCATTCTTCCCGAATCCGCACTGAAAGAACTCAATCGTTTTTACGGCTTCGATAAGCCCATCTGGCAACGCTATCTCATTTGGCTCGGTGTGTGGCCCCGGGAAATCCGCCACAGGGATCTGACCTTTAAACCGGGCGAATTAACACTTAATAAATATGTAGGCTATGGAACCTACCTGAACCTTGAACGAAGTGAAAAAGGGTTACGCATAACCGATGAATCGGGAGCCGTTCCGTCAGATTGGAAAGGCCGTATCGATAAAATTCGTGACGACGGTTCGGCTGATGCTGTCATCTTTCAAACAGAATTTTCGGGAATACTCACCGGCAATCTGGGAACTTCCTATACCTATGCCCAACCTGTAACCGAGGTGATGGCACCCCGTTTTAAAATATCAATTTTTTACGGTCTTTCCGGACTGATACTCATGTATTTGATCTGCATTCCCCTGGGGATCAAAAAGGCCCTGAATCACGGAACACCCTTCGATTTTATATCCAGCGTGATTGTTTTTGTGGGATACTCCATTCCGGGTTGGGCTCTGGGAGGCGTTCTCCTCGTCCTCTTTGGTGGCGGATCTTTCTGGGATATTTTCCCCCTGGGAGGATTCCGTTCACCTATGGAAATCTGGGAAACCCTTTCCTGGTGGCAAAAAATCCTGGATCAGCTCCATCATGCCATCCTGCCCATTATCGCCTGGACTATCGGCAGTTTCGCCACCATGACAACCCTGATGAAAAACAGCCTTCTTGAAAACCTTTCACAGGATTATATCCGGACAGCTTTTGCCAAAGGACTCAGTGAAAAACGCGTCGTCTGGATCCATGCCATGAGAAATTCCCTGATTCCCATTGCAGCCCGTATCGGACAAAATATTGGGATCATTATATCCGGCTCTTATTTTATCGAACGGGTTTTTAATATCGATGGATTCGGGAAAATGGGTTATCAGGCTATTCTGGACCGGGACTACCCAATTACTCTGGGGTTCCTTGTTATTGTCGTTCTGATTCGGCTGATTGGTAATATATTGTCTGATCTTGCCCTTGCAACTGTAGACCCGAGGATACGTTTTAAATGAAATGGCCAAAACTTTTTAAGCGATATACAATTGATACGGAAGAGATATCTTTAAGCATCTACCGGAAAAGGTGGGAAAAATTCAAAACCATGAAACGGGGTTACTATTCTTTCGTCATTCTGGTAACCTTCTATATCATTTCTTTCTTTCTCCCGTTTCTCATTAACAATCGAGCTCTGGTGGTAAAATACGATGACCAGCTCTATTTTCCTGTCATCCAGGGATATATTCACGGCACAACCTTTGGTCAGGATGTCCCCGGAGAAACCAATTACAGGCTTCTGAAAGAAACCTGGAACGAAACAGGCAGTCCGAACTGGCTCATCATGCCCCCTTACCCCTATAGCCCCTATGAGGATATTACCGTCGAGGGGAATAAAATGTTTGAACCGCCAAATTCCGAACACTGGCTGGGTACGGACAATACCGGGCGGGATGTATTCGCACGCCTTTGCTATGCTTTTAATATCTCCATCTCATTTGCTTTGTTATTGACGGTCGTGAATTACATTATCGGCATTCTGATCGGCGGTTCCATGGGATATTTCGGCGGAAAATTTGATCTTTTCTTTCAGCGGATTATTGAAATCTGGTCCAGCATGCCCATTTTGTATGTCATTATTATCCTGGTTTCCATCATGAAACCTTCCTTTCTCCTTTTGATCGGAATCTATACCATTGTGAACTGGATCAGTATGACCTACCTGATGCGGGCTGAATTTTACAGGGAAAAGGCCAAGGATTACGTGGCGGCAGCCCTGTCCATGGGACAAAGTAATTTCAAAGTCATGTTCAAGCATATCCTGCCCAATTCCCTGGTACCTGTGATCACTTATTTTCCTTTTGCCGTCGTTATGGGTATTCTGGCTCTTGTGGGGCTTGATTATCTGGGATTCGGCATGCCGCCGCCGACACCCAGTTGGGGACAAATGCTGGATGTGGGTCTTTCCAATATTACGAAATGGTGGATGGTTTTTGCTCCGGTTACAGCACAATTTCTCACCCTTCTCTGTATTGTTTTCATTGGGGAAGGTGTCCGGGAAGCCTTTGACCCCAAAGTCTATTCGAGGTTGCGATGAACAGAAAAAAACTGGTTGAAATAAAAGGACTCAAAACCCGGTTTAAAGTAGGAGACGACTGGGCAACAGCCGTAAACGGGATTGATTTCAATATCTATGAAGGGGAAACACTGGGTATTGTAGGTGAATCCGGATCCGGGAAATCGGTCTCGGTCCTCTCTCTGATCCAACTCATCCCCAATCCTCCCGGAGAAGTGATAGAAGGAACTATCCGTTTCCGGGATAAACTCATTTTTGACGGCACCGAATACCGGAAGGTCTATGATGTGCCCGAATACCGATTTTTCAATTCACTTTCCGAAAAACAAAGGAAATGGGCAGCCGTAGCCTTCTTAATTCTCTGGCTTGTTCTCTATGCTTTATTGCCTGTCCCGGGACTTCTTCCCCTTGTTTTATCTTTTATTCTGGATATCTGGGTTACTATTCGGATGTTCTACAATTCTCCCCGGAAAAAAGCTCTCAGAAAGTATATGGAAAAACTCTATTCCAGGATGAGAGATTACCGGGGCCGGAATATCGCCATGATCTTTCAGGAACCCATGACATCCCTGAATCCTGTCTATACCATCGGAATGCAGATTGAAGAATCCCTGGAGCCCAAATCTTTTAAAGAATTTATCCGGGACCGTGTCATTAATCTGGCAGAATCCTTTCGGGGACATTCCTGGAAATTTCGCTTCTCTCTAATGGGTATTTTTGCCGCAATTTTTCTCTTTTTCAGCCAGCTTGCCGCCGGATGGACTTTTCAGCTTTCCGCCTTTGCCGGCTCACTGCTTGGCGGGATACTGATTCCGTCAGTCTTTGCCGGAGGTATCATCCTCTGGGATAAAGCCATCCCCGAATCCTATAAAAAGAAAAAGGCAGAGCTGTTCACCAAAGGAGTCCGACTCCTTGAACTGGTGGGAATCCCCGATCCGGCATCCCGCATGAAAGATTATCCGCACCAGTTTTCCGGTGGTATGCGGCAACGGGTCATGATTGCCATGGCACTGGCCAAAAATCCCTCCCTCCTGATTGCCGACGAACCGACAACAGCGCTGGATGTAACCATTCAGGCCCAGATTCTGGATTTGATGCTGGAAATAAAAAACAAGAAAAGTGATTCCGCCATTGTCCTGATTACCCATGACCTTGCAGTGGTAGCGGAAACCTGTGAACGGGTAATCGTAATGTACGGCGGCATGATCCAGGAAGAGGCACCGGTGGAAGAACTTTTTAATCATCCCTTACATCCCTACACATTGGGACTCCTCCGGTCCATTCCCAATCCTCTGGATACGGGAAAAAAGGAAAAACTGAAAACAATCCGGGGAATGGTCCCCAGTATTTTAAAATTGCCGGAAGGATGTAAATTCTGCACCCGCTGCGATCATAAAATTGACATCTGTGATACAATTGAACCCAAGCTCCGGGAAATCCGTCCCCGCCACTTTGTTCGTTGTCACGTGGTTCAACAGAATATGGAATCTAAGTTATGAAAAATACTATGCATACATCCCCACTGGTTGATGTTCAACATCTGAAAGTCCATTTCCCCGTCTTTGGGGGTGTCTTATCCCACAAGGTCGCTACGGTTAAAGCTGTTGATGACATCTCTTTCTCTATTGGGAAACGTGAAATCGTGGGCATGGTAGGAGAATCGGGATGCGGCAAAACAACAGTCGGAAGGGCACTGATCAATATCCTGAAGCATGTGGCGCCGGATGTAGAGCTTTCCGGTGACATTATCTATCATATAAAAGGAAAAAAAGTCAATTTTATCAAAAACAGCCCGAAAAAAATCCGCCCCTACCGTTCCGATGTCCAGATGATTTTTCAGGATCCCTATGCCTCCCTCAACCCTCGGATGACCGTGGCTCAAATCATCAGTGAACCGTTGCAATTGCACACGACCATGAGCAAGACTGAGCAAAAGGAGCGTGTCGGATGGTTGCTGGACAAGGTGGGATTGCAACCGGAACAATCACGGCGTTATCCCCACGAATTTTCCGGTGGTCAACGCCAGAGGGTTGGGATTGCCCGGGCTCTGGCAACAAATCCCGAACTGATTATCTGCGATGAACCGGTCTCTGCCCTGGATGTTTCCATACAGGCACAGGTTATCAACCTGATGCAGGAACTTCAGGACGAATTCAACATGTCCTATCTCTTTATCGCCCACGACCTATCTGTCGTCGAACACATATCGGACCGAATTATTGTTATGTATCTGGGTAATATTGTTGAGATGGGCAAAGCCAGGGACGTGTATCATCACCCCAGGCATCCATATAGTAAGGCCTTGTTATCTGCTGTTCCTCTGCCGGATCCATCACGAAAAAACCGGAAACGGATTGTTCTTGAAGGCGATGTCCCCAATCCCCTGAACAAACCCTCAGGTTGCCCTTTCCGCACCCGTTGTCCCCTGGCACTCCCCTCCTGCGCCGAAGCGGTACCCCCGCTTGAAGAACATGCAGATGGACACTTTGTGGCGTGCCCGGTAGTTAAATGACGATTGACGACTGATTTTTAAGAAGTTGGAAGTTAGCGTCGCTTCGCTCCTGTCGGCTGTCGACTGTCGACTGTCGACTAACGACTAAAAAAAGACATTACCCCTTTATGGCAATTCCATTCGTTTCAGAAGATACGTCATCAGTACCGTCCGCAAATCGTCGTCTGTCCTGAAAAAGAGATAATCCACTCCCATATTCCCAAGGGTTTCCAGATACGTCCTCTGCAAGACGGACCGGGTTCGTTCATATTCCTCTTTAATTTGCCGGTTATCTGCTTTAATCCTCTCTCCCGTTTCCATATCAATAAATTCCGTTTTCCTGTGTGCTTTCAATTCCATCTCTTCCGGATTCCAGACATGAATCACAATGACTTCATGTCCGTAATGGCGGAAATGCCGGATCCCGTTGAGAACTGCCTCCTGATCATCCCAAAGATCGGATATCAAAATCATAAGTCCGCGGTGTTTAACGGTTTCAGCAAGCTGGTGGAGGGCAGATGCCGTGGATGTGGTGCCCTGAACGGCTGTCCCGGACAGGATTTTCATCATTTCAACAGGATAGGACGGAATGGCTTTGGGTGGCATGACGGTCACCAATGTATCCTGAAAAAGACAGAGTCCGGCTGCATCATTCTGACGGACCAGCAGAGTTGCCAGGGATGCAGCAATCACGGAAGCAGCCGTGAATTTGCTAAAGGGTTTGCCAAATCCCATGGAACGACTGCTGTCTACAAGAAGATAAGCAGACAAATTGGTATCCTGTTCATACTGACGAATATAATACCGGTTGGTCCGGCCATAGACCTTCCAGTCCAAATGACGAATATCATCACCGGGATTGTAGGCACGATGGCGGGAAAATTCCACACTGAATCCATGATAAGGAGAACTGTGAAGTCCGAGAAGAAATCCTTCCACAACCTGGCGAACTTTCAGATCCAGGGTATCAAATAAAACTAAATCAGATAAAGTAATGGGTTTTGAACGTACCGTTTCCTGCATCATGACTTATGCACAATGTGCCGGATAATCGCTTCAATGCTCACTTGTTCAGCTTCAGCCGCAAATGTCCGGAGTACCCGGTGCTGCAGGACCGGCAGGATCAGGGCATCAATATCCTCTTCATCAGGCGTGGGTTTCCCATGAATGGCGGCCCGTGTCTTTGCCGTGGCAATAAGGTATTGGGCAGCCCGTGGGCCGGCGCCCCATCGAACATATTTGCGGATAAAGGCATCATTTTCTTCAGAGGGACGGGTTTTCCGAATCAGATTCACAGCATAATCTATCACGTGTTCTGATACAGGAATTTCCCGGATGAATGCAATAATATTCAGAATTCGTTTTTTTTCAACGACGGGAAATAAATGAGTATTATTAATCCGGACAGTCTGTTCCACAATCACCTTTTCTTCTTCCAAAGAGGGGTAATCCAGATTCAGTTGAAACATAAAACGATCTTGCTGGGCTTCAGGCAAGGGATATGTCCCCTCCTGCTCAATGGGATTTTGTGTAGCAAGGACAAAAAAAGGCTCTTCAAGGGGGAGGGTTCTTCCTGCCGATGTCACCTGATGTTCCTGCATGGCCTCCAAGAGGGCAGACTGGGTTTTCGGGGGAGTCCGGTTGATTTCATCGGCTAAAATAATATTTGCAAAAACAGGTCCCGGTATAAAACGAAAAATCCGTTTACCCGTCTCCCTGTCTTCTTCAATAACCTCCGTCCCGGTAATATCCGACGGCATCAGATCGGGAGTAAACTGAATCCGGCTGAAAGAGAGATCCAGTATACTCGCCAATGATTTGACCAGAAGGGTTTTCGCAAGCCCGGGTACACCCACCAATAAACAGTGTCCTCCGGATAAGAGAGAAATAAGAAGATTTTCGATGATCTCATGCTGGCCGATAATGATTTTGCCGATTTCCTGCGTGGCTGATTGGTAGAAGTGTGCTGTCTCGTCCAGTAGTTTCAGGGGTGATGATGCCATGAATGTCCTTTTCGTTATTCTTTCTGCAATTTGGCCAATGCCTTCCGGGCCTTTTCTGAAGCTTTTGTTTCCGGATATTGTGTGATGAGAATTGTGTATATTTCTATGGCTCCTTCCCTGTCTGCCAGTTCTTTTTCCAGAAATCTCCCGGCTTTTATCAGCTGATCCGGTGTTTTATCATATTCGGGATACCGTTCATAAAGTTCCCGGATTTCTTCCACGGCTTTACGGTATTCACCACCGGCTACATGCAAACCGGCGATAGTAATCATAGCTTCCGCCGCATCTGAGTAAAAAGAAGCATACTCGTTTTTTATAATTTCGTACTGCTTGAAAGCGAGTTCAGAACTTTTAGAAAGAGTCTGGTAAATCCTGCCCATATTTTTCAGAGCCGTTACGGCATATCTGTTACCGGGATAAGCTGTGGGAATTTTCTCATATTCGGTGAGCGCAGCAACCGGATCCTTAAGGTCCTTTTCCTGAATTTCCCCACTCATCAGTATTGCCCTCGGAGCAAGTTTGCTTTCCGGATATTTTATGCTGATTCCGCGAAATTTTTCAAAAGCCGTCCCGCTTTCTTTCAAATAATTCCTGTAAATTTCAGCCATATTATAGATGGCTACAGGCACTTCAGGACTCTCGGGATACACAGTGACAACTTTTTGTAACTGACTGACGGCTGATTTGTACCGTTTTTGATTTTTCAGGATATCTGCATACCAAATCAATGCACGGTCTACTCTGTCCCCAACCTGCGATTCTTTCTGGAAACGGAGGATTTCCTTTTCAAACAAAGGTTCACATCCGGGATATCCGATATCTGCTATCGCACGTATATATTTGAAAAGGGTACTCCCTTCCATGGATTCCCGTGTTTCATCTTTCAGATAAGCCGACAAAAGAGTGTCGCGGGGATCCGGATATGTCTCCATCAACAGTTTTATCTGTTCTTTGATGTATGTAAGATTTGCGGATTCAGGAAAATAAAAGAGATACTTCAAATAGGTCAGTTTAGCTAACCGGGGTTCTTTCTGATCTTCATAGACTCTGCTGAGCCTGATTAAAACCTCACTGCTGTTCAATACCGGCAAATACATATCCAGATAAAGGGAAAGTTCTCTCTTCTGCAGTTCAGGAAGTTCGGTATTTTTTAGAAAAAATAATGATCCGGAACTCTTCTCTTCCATGAGTTGTAACAAATACTGATAGAATGCCTGTTCCCTTTTGATCTCCTCGGGAATAAAAGGGTCATCGGTTTGGTCTTTGACTGTAGAAAGGGACTCCCTGAGATGCCGAATCACAGTAAGAAGAGAATCCTTTTCACTCTGATAGTCTGGACTCACCTGACCTGCACGATCCCTCTCCTGCTGTCGCAGGGCTTCAATTTCTTCTTCCAGGGCTTTAATCTGTTCTGCGATACTCAATCGGATAGAATCCACGGCCTGATTCAGCTTGTATCGGTAGGAGGTTTTGAAATTGGCTGCCATCCGTTCTTTTTCAAGATTGAACCGGTATTCAAGACTGTCAATCAATGCCTTTTGCCATGCATCATCCTCCGCGGATTCCTGGCCGGATGTGTTCTCGATTTTATCGGGAATTTCATCCAAATCCAATGGAGCCAGCGCGCGGGTGGTATCCAGTCTCTGAATTCCATCCATGACATCAATATCCTGTCCCGAAAGAAAGGAACCCAGGATAAAGAAACCCATCAATAACACATTTGAACGTTTCATGATATCCCACCTGTTCTTTTTATTCCCATCATGTTAAACTATTAATTTTCTACATCCATTAAAACAACAAAATTCATTCATTTATCATGAAATCTTTTTTAAAAAACAGAATAAGTTTTGTCTTTCAGACAGGGTTGGATGTGGTCTTTATCATTTTTGAGAATTTTCTTTGTGAAAGTGAAATTTATTTTATAAGAATGTGTCGGTTTTTTCCTTTTTTTTCTCAAAATCACAGGTTTTTTAAGAAAAAAAAGGATAAGTTTTACACCGGTTGAGAACTGGCATATAAATTGCCATAAACAAAATAAGAAGCTAAGCAGGTATGGATTTGAAAAAGAGCAATCGTATTGAGACAATATGTGTCCATGGTAAGGGTGAATCGGATCCGTCTTACCATGCAGTCATTCCCCCTTTGTATCAGACAACAGCTTTTGCCTTTGAATCGACAGAAGAGGGTTCAGCCCTTTTTACTGATCAGAAAGAGGGATATTTCTATTCCCGTATGGGGAATCCCACGGTGAATGCATTATGCCGGCAGGTAGCCCGGTTGGAAAACACGGAGGCATCTCTGGCCTTTGCATCGGGGATGGCCGCCATCGCAGCCGTCATCATGGCCTTGATTCCTAAAAAAGGGAAAGTTCTGGCCAGTCACACACTATACGGCGGAACTCATTGTCTGTTCACCCGTTCACTTCCCGGCCGGGATATTGAAACTGTTATCGTGGAAAATGATGATCCGGATACATACAGACATCATCTGGAAGAAGATGAATTTCAGATGATTTTCCTGGAAACACCCTCCAACCCAACTCTGAGTCTGGTGGATATTCAGGCTGTTTGTTTTATTGCCCATGAGAAAAATGTACCGGTTATGATTGACAATACTTTTGCCACGCCAATTTTCCAGCGGCCGGCAGATATGGGTGTGGATATTGTAGTACACAGTGCCACAAAATACATTTGCGGACATGGAGATGTCATTGCCGGAATCGTCACCGGAAAAAAAGAAATGATAAAGATCATCCGTGATGAGATTTTATGCCGTTACGGTCCCATTATCAGTCCCTTTGACGCCTGGCTTTTACTGCGTGGACTCAAAACCTTATCGGTCCGGATGGAGCGGCATGAGAAAAACGCCATGAAAGTGGCCCAATTCCTCCATAAGCATCCCGGGGTTAAAAGAGTATACTATCCCGGTCTGCCTGATCATCCCGGACATGACATCGCCCGGCGACAGATGTCCGGTTTCGGCGGGGTGGTTTCCTTTGATGTGGGAGATAAAGAGACTGGTATCCGGGTTATCAACCGGGTTCAATTGTTTACCCGGGCTGTTTCCATTGGCGAATGTGATTCACTGATTCAGCATCCCGCTTCCATCACCCATTCCGGCCTGAGTGATCGCGAGTTGAAAGCTGCCGGCATCAATCCCGGGCTGATACGCCTGTCCATTGGACTTGAAAACGCCGATGATTTAATTGAAGACCTTGAACAGGCTTTAAAAGCATAAAGCACTTTAAAAAGTCCGGATTATATTTCGGACGGAGAAACATGAATGGAGGAAAGAATGTCTAAATCGCAGAACATCTTTGAGATGGCTCAGCAGCAGCTTGATGAAGCGTGTGAACTGTTGGGATTTGATCAGTCCACACGGGAGTTTTTACGGTGGCCCCAAAAAGAGATTGTGATCACGCTCCCTATCCGCATGGATGACGGAAGCATAAAAGTTTTCAAGGGTTACCGCGTTCAGTACAACCGGGCCCTGGGTCCAACAAAGGGCGGACTTCGCTGGCATCCTGACGAAACAATCGACACGGTAAGGGCTTTAGCTGCCTGGATGACGTGGAAAACAGCTGTCGTTGATATCCCTCTCGGCGGAGGCAAAGGCGGCATAACCTGCAATCCACAGGAATTGTCCGATACTGAAAAAGAACGGTTGGCCCGTGCCTTTATTGGCGCCATCGCAAAAGATATCGGTCCAACGGTGGATGTCCCTGCACCGGATGTATACACCACACCCCAGATTATGAGCTGGATGATGGATGAATACGAAAAGATCAAAGGTGAATGCATGCCGGGAGTAATCACCGGCAAACCCATTGATATCGGCGGTTCCAAAGGCCGTGCTTCTGCAACTGCCCGGGGAGGCTTGTTTATTGCCCGTGAAGCCATTAAAGCACGCGGTGAATCCCTGGCCGGAAAAACCGTTGCCATTCAGGGTTTCGGCAATGTCGGCGGCTGGGCCGGTGTCCTCTTTAAAGAAGCCGGCTGTAAAATCGTGGGTATTTCCGATATCAGCGGTGCCTATTACAATATGAAGGGATTTGATACCGATGCTATGTTTGAGTACGTCGGACAGCACGAAACACTCGAGGGTTATACGGAAGAAGGCATGAAATCTTTTGATAACCCCATGGATGTTCTGGAAATGAATGTTGATATCCTGATCCCCGCAGCCCTGGAAAGTCAGATAACAGCTGAAAATGCCGAACGCATTAAAGCCGATGTGATTGTTGAGCTGGCTAACGGGCCGACAACCCCTGAAGCCGATACCATTCTTTTCAAGAATAAAAAGTTTTTAGTCCCTGACTTTCTGGCCAATTCCGGCGGAGTGACGGTCTCCTATTTCGAACAGGTTCAAAATGCCTACAATTTCTACTGGGAAGAGGCTGAAGTCAATGAACGGCTGGATCAGAAAATGACGGCGGCGTTTAAAGCCGTTTACGACATGTATTGCAAATACGATAAAAAAATCGATATGCGCAAAGCGGCTTATATGGTTGCCGTCGCCAGGGTTGCCAGGGCGGCAAAATTGCGGGGATGGATCTGATCCCTGCTGGATTCATTAAGAGGGTGTAAACGCACCCTCTTTTTTTTACACCTGTTTTTCATGACCGGATTATCGTTATATTACAGAAAGAAGATGAGGAAGCTGTGAAAAATAAAACCTATGAACATCTGAAAAACGTCTTTCAAAAACACCCCAATATGACGGAAAAAATCATCCAGAACCTCCTGATTCAGCTTCACAACCGTAAAATTGTTTCCATCGATAAAATATATCAGCACAGCCGTGAAATGGCGGGCTCCTTTCCCGGTGTCGGTGAAAAGAAAAAGTATAATCCCAATGCAGGCAAAGTACACCAGTGGGGAAAAAAGGAAAAAGAATACATCCGGAAAATGGTCATCAAACATGCTTCAGAGAATTTTTCTATCGAAGAAATTGACCGGATTGTGAATTACGTGGCAAAGACGGAAAAAGCCTTTGCCCTGGAAAATATCGCCAACCTTCCGGGAGTCTCGTTCTGGCTTCTAGCGGAAAAGGTCCACGAATTCTGCAATCTCCCGGAGGCAGAGCCCATTCCTCTGTCCATGGCAACGGGTATTCGTGTGGCCTTGCTGAAAAATTTTATCAGTGACAATCTGCAGTTTATTCGTATTGCCCGCAAACATATCCGGATTACAGACCTTGATCCCATCATCAAACGAACCCTGGGGTCGGAAACGGGGACAGGAAAAATCGGTGGTAAAGCGGCCGGACTCATTCTTGCTTATAAAATCCTGACAGATGAATATTCCGGAGATACGGATTATGAGTATTTTAAGAAAAATGTTCATGTCCCCGAATCCTATTACCTGCGAACCGATGTTTTTGAAGATTTTCTGGCATATAACGGATTGGTGGAATATCAAAACCAGAAATACAAGAACATTGATGAAATCCAAGATGAATATCCCCTTATCCGTGAACTTTTTAAAAATGCTGATTTTCAACCTGCCATTAAACGGCAGTTAAGGCATCTGCTGGAAAAAATCGGAGAAGTCCCCCTTATTGTCCGGAGCAGTTCCCTGCTGGAAGATAACTTCGGAACCTCTTTTTCGGGGAAATACGACAGCATTTTTCTGGCCAATCAGGGATCTTTGGATGATCGGCTTTCAGCTTTAATCGCAGCTATTGGAGAAGTGTACAGTTCAGGACTCGGACCAGATCCGCTGGAATACCGGAAAGAACACGACCTGCTGGATTATTTTGAGAGTGTCGCCATCCTGATTCAAAAGGTAGTGGGTGAGCGGTTTGGAGATTATTTCATGCCTCTCTGGGCCGGAGTCGCTTTTGGGCGGAATGAATACCGGTGGACCAAACAGCTTAAATATGAAGACGGTTTAGTCCGCCTTGTTTTCGGCATGGGCACCCGGGCGGTGGACCGTGTGAGTGATTATCCCCGAATGATCGGACTCACAAAACCACTGCTCAGACCTGAAGCCACACCCCGGGAAATCAAATTTTACTCTCAGAAAAAAGTGGATGTGATTGACCTGAAATCCAATACCTTTGTTACAATGACCCTGGATGAAATCCTGGATAAAATCAAAACTCCCGAACTTTCAAAAATTATCAGCACTTTCAAAGACAATCATATAACGGATCCCATCGGAAACATTTCATATCAGGAAGATGGCCAACCGGTGATCACTTTCAACAATCTGCTGAAAAACAAGAAATTTCCCAAACTCATCAGCCGTATACTGAAAAAACTTGAAAAAGCCTACAACTGCCCCGTAGATCTGGAATTTGCTTACGCAAACAAAAAATTCTACCTTCTTCAGTGCCGTCCTCTGGCTCACAGGCTGGAGGAAAAGAAGATTCAATTACCGGACAATGTACCCGAAAAAAAGATTTTCTTTCGGACTGAACGGGATGTGCCATGCGGTGTATTGAAAAACATTGAATATATCATCTATTGTGATCCCCTGGATTATAATAAAATCCCGGATAATGACAAGACACTCCTGGCACGGGTCATCAGCAAAATAAACCGGCTTCTGGAAGAAAAACGTTTCATCCTTCTGGGCCCCGGACGATGGGGAAGCAGTAATATCAAACTGGGAATCCCGGCACGGTACTCGGATATCAATAAAACCAAAATGATTTTTGAAATTGCCCGGGAATCCGGCGGTTACACACCGGAAGTCTCCTACGGAACCCACTTTTTTCAGGATCTGGTTGAAGCAAATATTTTTTATATGCCCTTGTATCCCGATTTAAGCAGCACCTATTTTAATCCCGACGTTTTCAAAACCTGTGACAACATACTGGGAAAGTTGGCGCCGGCCTATGAACGGTTTAAACACGTACTAAAAGTCTATCAAATCCCCCGATGTTTTCCGGCACAATACTTTCATATCTATATGGACCGGGATAATCAAAAATCTCTGGGATTCATTTCCCCTGAAGATCATTCCTGAAGTTGGAAAACCATTCTTAACCATGCGTGTGTTTTTATCATTTTTGAGAATTTTCTGTTTGTGGATATCTTGATGAAAGCCGTAAACAGAAGCATTTATCCCGAATGAATTTTTGGCATGAAATTTGAAGCTATTATGATATCTGATTTCTCATGTTCAAACCCTAAACACAATATGCTTTCGGAGAGCCCATGACTTGGAAGACACGTTATAAAGCAAAAATTACAACGGCAGAAGATGCTGTAAAAGTCGTAAAATCGGGTGATACTGTTTATGTTCATTCGAACTGTGCCGTCCCGGAACATCTGATTGATGCTCTTGTGGCTCGTGCCCCTGAACTGGAAAATGTAACCATGGCCCATATATTGACCTTCGGTAAAGCCGCCTATACCAAGCCGGAAATGGAGGGGCACTTCAGAACCCTGAGTTTATTTTCCGGAGCCAACACCCGGCAGGCAATCAAGGAAGGCCGTGGTGATTTTGTCCCCATTTTTCTGCATGAAGTGTCCGGTCTGTTTTGGTCCGGACAAATAAAAGTGAATGTGGCCCTGATTCAGGTATCACCTCCGGACCGGCATGGTTTCTGCAGTTTTGGAGTGTCCCTGGATCACACCCGGGCTGTTACAAAAACAGCCGATATTGTTATAGCCCAGGTAAATTCCCGGATGCCGCGGGTTCATGGAGACAATTTTATCCATATAGATGAACTGGATTTCATTGTAGAAGCCGATGCAGAGATCCATGAGATGCCCAAGGCTGTTGCCACAGAGGAATTCTCTAAAATCGGACAGTATATTTCTGAACTCATCGATGACGGCGCCACCATGCAGACGGGTATCGGCGGAATACCCGATGCGGTTTTGAATCACCTTCATGATAAAAAGAACCTGGGTATTCACACCGAAATGTTTTCCGACGGAGTAATTGAACTGGTTGAGAAAGGTATCATCAACAACTCACAAAAAACGATTCACAGGGGGAAAATGACTGCCGGATTTGTCCTGGGTACGCGGCGTCTTTTTGATTTTATCGATGACAACCCCCTGGTTGAATTCCATGTTCAGGAATATATCAACGATCCCCGTGTTATTGCCCAAAACCCGAAAATGGTGTCTATTAATTCAGCGATTGAAGTTGATATAACGGGACAGATTTGTTCGGACAGCATCGGAACCATGAATTATAGTGGGATCGGCGGTCAGGTGGATTTTTTTCGCGGGGCAAAAATGAGTCCCGGCGGTAAAGCAATCCTTGCCCTGACATCAACAGCCAAATGTGGAGAAATCAGCCGAATTGTCCCTTTTCTGAAACAGGGGGCATCCGTCACCACAACCCGTGCTGATGTCCACTATATCGTCACGGAATACGGCGTGGCTTATGTACACGGCAAATCATTCCGGGAACGGGCAAGAGCCCTGATCAACATTGCCCATCCAAAATTCCGGGAAAAACTCGAAAAAGCCGCGTGGGAGAGGAATTTGAGGATATGAGTGAGAAACGGTGAGACCGGGAGAGGAAAAGACGGGGATAAGAGACCTATGAACCCATAAACCTCTCAACCTCTCAACCTCTGAACGTCTAAACGTCTCAACCTCTAAACGTCTCAACCTCTAAACGTCTAATCGTCTCAACGTCTCAACCTCTGAACGTCTCAACGTCTAAACGTCTCAACGTCTAAACCTAAGGAGATAAAATGAGCGTATCAAAAGGCCATGTGATCATTAAAACATCAGAATGTAAGGGTTGTCAGTTATGTATAGAAGCCTGTCCGGTTCACGTGCTCAAACTGGCCGAAAAACTGAACCACATGGGATACAAACCGGCAACTTACACCGGAGAAGGGTGTACGGGATGTGGAATTTGTTATTACACCTGTCCTGAACCGGGAGCAATTACTGTCTTTAAAGGCTGGGATACCTGGCCGGAAAAAGCCGTATGTCCGGTTTGTAAAAAAGAGACAAAAGTATATCACGCAAAGAATGGAAAAGATATCGTTCTTTGTACCGAATGTTTAAATCCCATATCGTGAGGTTTCAATGAAAAAAGTACTCATAAAAGGAAACGATGCCGTTGTAAGAGGAGCATTGCTTGCAGGATGCCGGAATTATTTCGGATATCCCATTACACCTGCCAGTGAAATTGCCGAAGGATCGGCTCTGTTGTTCCCGAAGGTCGGGGGCACCTTCCTTCAGGCTGAGAGTGAAATCGGAGCTGTCAATATGGTTTACGGAGCCGCTTCCAGCGGAATCCGGTGTATGACCGCCAGTTCCAGTCCGGGCATCAGCCTGAAGATGGAAGGCATCTCATATCTGGCCGGTTCTGAATTGCCCTGTGTTATTGTAGATATCACCCGGGGTGGACCAGGACTCGGAAATATTGCACCGGAACAGGGGGATTACAATCAGATTGTCAAAGGGGGCGGTCACGGGAATTACAAATTGATCGTTCTGGCTCCCAACAGTGCTCAGGAAATGTGCGATCTTACCATGCTGGCATTTGAACTGGCCGATAAATACCGGAATCCCACCGTGGTCATGGCAGACGGGACTATCGGTCAAATGATGGAACCTGTTGAATTTCCCCAGCCGGTGACCTCATTCCCCAAAAAAGACTGGGCTGTAAAAGCCACGGCAGAAACCCGTGAAAACCTGATCTCTTCCATTGAACTCGATCCGGACCGGCTGGAACTTCATAATCAGAAGCTTCAGAAAAAATATGCCATCATCGAGGAAAAAGAGGTTCGGTGTGAAGAGTACCGGAGTGATGATGCGGAAATACTTCTTTTGGGGTTTGGGATTGTAAGCCGCCTGCTTCAATCTGTAGTGGACGAATTGAGGGCGGAAGGTATTCCTGTGGGATTGATCCGACCCATCACCCTCTTCCCCTTTCCCAAAAAAATCATAGCTGCTTATGCATCAAAAAAGAACGTACGCTTCTTTAACGTCTTCGAACTGAATAACGGACAGATGGTGGATGATGTGAAGTTAGCCGTTAACGGACGGAAACCTGTCCTCTTTTATGGAAGGATGGGTGGAAATCTTCCCACAATAAAAGAGATCAGTGCGGAAATTATGAAAAATATGAGGCAATTATGACAACTCAACACAATAAAGTTCTGCAGAAACCCGAGACCTTTTACGACACCTTTGCCCGAAAAGGGGGTTCGGAATTAAAATCAACCCACTATTGTCCGGGCTGTGGTCATGGAATTCTCCATAAACTTATTGCCGAAGCTGTTTCCGATTTCGGTATCCAGGATAAAACAGTGGTTGTAAGTCCTGTAGGATGTTCTGTTTTTGCATATTACTATTTTGATACAGGTAACATTCAGAGTGCCCATGGCCGGGCGCCGGCGGTCGGGACAGGTTACAAGCGGGCAAACCCGGATTCCATTCTTATTTCGTATCAGGGAGATGGTGATCTGGCGGCCATCGGTGCCAATGAAATCATCCAGGCGGCAAACCGGGGTGAAGCCATGACCGTCTTTTTCATCAACAATGCGATTTATGGAATGACCGGGGGGCAGATGGCGCCGACTACATTGATTGGACAGAAAACAACAACCACCCCTTATGGCAGAAACAGTAACAGTGAAGGATTTCCTCTCCGGATGTCCGAAATCATCGCCACCCTTGAAGCACCAGTCTATGTTGAACGCTGCATGCTGACCGATGCCAGGAATATTGCCAAAACCCGGAAGGCTGTCAGAAAAGCCCTGAAAGCCCAAATCGACCATAAGGGCTTTTCTTTTGTGGAAGTCCTGTCAGGATGTCCCACCGGATGGAAAATGACGCCCCAGGAAGCTAAAAACTGGATTGATTCAGTTTTGTCTAAATACTTCGTCCCCGGGGTTTTCAAAGATGTCATCGAAGAACGGGAACCCATCATAATCAAACAGGAGAACCCCTCTCCCAAAGATTACCACAAATTGATGGATATCAGTCATTTTTCCGAAAAGGAAGATGCTGTTCCCACACCGGAAAAAACAAATTTTCATGAGGAATTGAAAATTGCCGGATTTGGCGGTCAGGGAGTTCTGAGTTTGGGATACGTCATTGCCAACGTTGCCATGGGCCATCAATACGAAGTCAGCTGGCTCCCCAGCTACGGTCCTGAAATGCGGGGAGGAACAGCTAATTGCAGCGTAAAAATCTCCGATAAACGAATCGGAGCCCCTCTGGTTGCTAATCCAACAACTCTAATCGCCATGAATAAGCCTTCACTCGATAAATTTGAAAATGATGTAGTGAGTGGCGGGACGATTATATACGATAGTGGACTGATAGACACACCTCCCTCCCGGGATGATGTGACGGTGATCGGCTTGCCGGCGACTGAAATAGCAGATAAACTTGGAAGTACAAAAGCCGCAAATATGATAGTCCTGGGAATCTATGCAAATCTTAAAAAGAAGATCCTGAGTGATAATTATATCTGTTGGGCTCTTCCCCTGATTCTGAAAAACAAAGCATTTCATGATGTTAATCAAAAAGCGTTTAAAACAGGCTTTGAATATCCGGAAAAACATGCGTGAATTCTGACGAAGTGATTTATTTCATTTCGTTCTCAAAAGCACCCCGACCATTCTCCGGCCGGGGTGTTTTTATTATTCTGTAAACTCCGTGTTGATTTAAAAGAGAATTATTAATATTATAATTTTAAAAGGAGGACATAAACATGAAAATAAAAAAAATCCTTTTAACAACTGATTTTTCCGATTACGCCCGCTATGCCCTGACTTATGCTGTGGAATTTGCCGGAAAATTCAAAGCTGAAATCGGTCTTCTGCACGTCATTGAACCAATCATTGTACCAACTGATTTCACCTGGGAGAGTTATGATATTGCAGAATTGGAAAAAAAGTCCAGAGAATACGCTCAGGAATCCCTGAATAAAATCATCCGGGACAAAATTCCGGATAAGATAAAAGCGACACCTATCATCCGGTATGGACGGTCCTTTGAAGAAATTATCCGCTGTGTCAAAGAGGAGAAATTTGATATCATTATCATGTCAACCCACGGATTGACAGGCATTTCACATATTTTATTCGGATCAACAACAGAAAAAGTGGTTCGAAAATCACCGGTACCGGTTTTAACGGTTCGGGATCCGGAACATAAATTTGAAATGTTATAACGGTTCAGCAGACCCGCAGCAGGCTTTTTCATGTCTTTTTAGCCATAAGAATCCCCAGATAGCCATAAAACTGAAAAGGGATAGAACAAACCACAAAACTCTGGAATCCCGGAGTAAATCCATGCTAACACCGCCGATAAAGGGGCCTACAGACCAGCCCAGCGTTGTCGCCAGACTGTATATGCCCTGATATCGGCCGTGTTTTCCTTCGGGAGACATATAACTGACAATTGTGTTTCCCGTAGGGACACCAATAATTTCACCGGTTGTAATAATTGTAATCATCAGCAGGATCATCGAATAGGTGTGGACCCAGCCCATCAGGGCATAAGCTATAAAATAAAGAAACGAAGCGACGATCATGAGTTTGAACATATTGATTTTCCGGATCATTCGGCTGACAGGAATCTGGAAAAGAATGACAAGCAGAGCATTATAGGTATAAACCCAGCCGATATTCCGGGAAGAAAATTCCAGAATCTTGCTCATATAGACCGAAAGTGTCGAAACCAGCTGTCCCATTGTGAGGAAAAGGAGTAGTATGGATATCATAAAAATGTTGAATGTCGGATTATTCTTCAGGACGCTGAAAGAGGCCATGAAAGATTCTGTAGATGAAGTTTCGGATTTCCGAAAAGTTTCACCGACAAAAGTCCAGATAAGGATACCTGAGATCAGCGCACTGATACCGCAAAAATAAAAAAGGTACTCATAACCGTAATAAGCCAAAAATCCACCAATGGCAGGGCCTGTTCCCCAGCCGGCATTGCCTGCTGTCCTGAGCACGGAGTACCCTTCCACCCTTTTTTCTTTTGGAACCAGGTCCACAATCATGGCACTTGCTACAGGCTGAAAATAGGATGAGAGCAAGTAATTCATCATTAATATTCCGGCAATCACCCAGAATCCTGCCTGGAGAGCGATGGCCACACCTGTAGCAATAAAAACCGCCGCCCGATTTACCTGGGATATAATCAACAAACGACGCCTTCCGATCCGGTCCGATAACTCACCACCTATAATTTGAGAACTGCTCCGTAAAACCGCCGCAATCAGAAAAAAAGAGCCGATGAGACTCATGGGGACACCCAGTTCAGTGTGAAAGTAGATACTTACAAAGGGGACAACCGCACCAAATCCCAAAGAACTGATAAACCAGCCAAGCATGAGAATCCATAAACGGCGATCGAATGAAAATAGATATCTGGACAGCTTATTATTCATCATTAACAGAATTTATCCATTCATGCCGGAGAATACCATAGAGGAGTTTATCCCAGTATTTCTCCTTTCTGTAAAGCCATTCTGTCAGTTTGCCTTCCCGGGAAAATCCGAGCTTCTCCAGAACTTTCCGGCTGGCAATATTGTATTCGTAAACTTCAGCTCCAACACGGTGGAGTTTCAAATCGAAAAAGAGATAATCCAGAATGGTTTCCACCGCATCGCTTCCATAACCGCGCTGCTGGTACCGGGGATGAATTTCAAAGCCGATCATGCAGTTCTTGTTGTCGCAATCAATCCGGCCTGCATGAATCTGCCCGACTGGATGCCCGGTATCTTTGTCCATAACAACAAAGGGCAAATAGTGCCTGGTTGCCGACATCAGGCGGGTTAAATAATAGTAGATAAACTCTTCCGGTTCCAGTTTTTGAAAAGGTTCGTCAGAACTGTAATACCTCAGTTGTTCATTCGAGGCAAGCTCATAAAAGAAAGAGGCATGACTGTCGTCAGGATTCGTCAGGATAACCAAATCACCTGTCAGAACAATTGTCTGATCTGTCATATAGTCCATAATTTTTCCAGATTCAGATCGTTCCATGAATCAATCACCAAATCGGCATCCTGTATTTCATAACGGGAATGAGTTGTAGTGATAGCAATAACAAAAGCACCGGATTCTTTCCCGCTTTTTATTCCCCGAAGGCTGTCTTCAATCACAATACAGTCCTGAATGGCTACCCCGAGTTTTTCTGATGCTCTCAAATAAGGTTCTGCATGAGGTTTCGTATTTTTCACATCATCTGACGTGATAATGAGGGAAAAGACATTTTCAATCAGGGTGTTCTGAAAAATCCAGTCTATCATTTCCCGCTTAGAGGATGTCACAAGTGCTGTTTTAAAATAGGAAGAAATTTTCTGGTAAAAATGACAAAAATAGGGTGTATAAGCCAGTTTTTTCCGCATGGTTTCACGCAAACCAACCTGCCACTCATCCTTGAGCTCCTGAATATCAATATCAGGCAGGAAGCGGCTTTTCACCAATTGGAAAAATACATCCGTACTGATTCCCTTAAAGAGAGACCATTCAGACGGGGGAATCTGGATACCATACTGCAAAAAACGATCCCGGGTATATTCTTCATATATTTGTTCGGAATTGACAACGACCCCGTCAAAATCGAACAATATGGCCTTTTTTTGCTGTGATTGAGACATGAATTTTCAGTTTCCTGTTCCATCTGATTCGGCATCCTGAACGTTTTGACAAAATCAGTCTTACCCATTTGTCCCTAAAAAAACGGGATAACATAAAAAGAACCCGTAGTGTCAGTAAAAACGGATTCTTTTCATGAAAAAAGTTATTTCCCCGGAAGGTGCCTTTTATCCTTAAAGGCAAGGGCAATAGGCAGGAGCACAACATATCCCAGAACCAGCAAAACCGGGCCGACAGTCAGAGACCACACATCATTGGTTTTACCGGTGGCCAGGAAAAGATAGCCCAAAATAATGCTGACAATACCCGCAGTAAAAATAGCCAGGTTTTTCCGGGTTAACCCCATCCGTTCAATTATTTCCGGTTTTTTACGTTCGTTTTTCATAGTGATGAATGTAAATAAATTGGTTAAAATATAACAGCAAAAAACCTGTTTTGAAAGTTACACACATGAACCAGTTCCTATGGATAAAAAACACTGTCTTTCCGGGGCTATCCTTTTCAGGAAAATTTCAACAATGAAGACAAATCCCGGAACCCATTACATTTACCGGATTTTGGTATGGTAAACACACAATACAGTCTGATACGTAGATTCACCGTTTTTACTTTGCTTTTTCTTATGTTCGGATGTGATACCCGTGAATCCTGGGATGAATCCTATGCCCGCGGACAGATATTATACCGTCAAAACCGGTATCAGGAAGCATTACATAATGCTTCGGTTTCTCTAAACGCCACAAGGCATTTTAAAGATGTGGATCAATACAGAATTTTACAATCTCTCTATTTGCTGGCATCCATCAATGATCAATTGAAGAAGCATGAGACTGCCGATCATTTTTACTCCCGGTGCCTGTCCCTGATTCGGAATTCAGACCGGGCAGATATTCAACAGGTTTATCCAATTTACAGGGATTACAGCCGTTTTTTGCACCGGCTGAATGATATCCGGGGAGCCCTTGCCATGAATGCCGAATTACTGGAATACCTGAAAATCCATAAACATGAAGGGGATTTAGCACCAGACAAATTGGGAATGCTCTATTTTGATCAGGCTGTATATTATACGTCGTATGAAAAATATGAAAGCGCCCTGAATTATATCCAATGGGCTGTCAGAATCCTGGAAAATCATTACGGCAGCACCTCTCCACGGTTGGTGGATCCTCTCTATCTGCTGTCAACCGTCTATTTTCACCTGGGAGAATATCATTTGGGCCGTCAAACGGCTGAGCTGGGATTAGAAATTGCACGAAACGGGCAGGAAGTTTCCAATCAGAAACAGGCAAGACTCCTCATGATTGCTGCCAGGAACATGCGCGGACAAAAAGCGGTCCTCACGGCCCGAAACCATTATGAATCGGCTTTAAGACTTTTAGACCCGACAACAGGTGTGTATACACCGGAACTGGAGAAAATTTACAGTGGATTATCGGAATTAAGTCTGATATTGAATGAACCACTCAAAGCCGTCAGTTACCAAATCCTGGCAGTAAATACCAGCGAAGCATTATGGGGAAAAACACACAGCAACACACTGCGTCAGCTTGTTAAATTATCCGACTTATATCGTCATACCGGAGATGAAGAAAAAGCACTTCGTATCGAATATGAAGTCCGTCAACGCATATCATCATTGATCAACTGATCAATTTCGTCTAACACACGGGGTATAATATCCTCTTCATCAATTATTTCATTTTCAATTCCTTTAATGAAGAGTCTGGCTTTCCCCCTGCCAAGACCTGCTATTCCGATATCCGCTTCACGGGCTTCACCCGGACCGTTTACCACACAGCCCATGATTGCAACTTTTATCGCATCTTTAATATGTGATGTGCGGGCTTCTATTTCAGATGCTATGTGGACAAGATCAAAACTCATCCGGCCACAGGTCGGACAACTGATGAGATTAACACCCTGCCGTTGAAGTCCCAACGCTTTTAAGATCTGATAACCGGCTTTTACTTCATCCAGAGGATCGGAAGAGAGGGATACCCGGAGAGTATCTCCAATACCTTCCGCCAAAAGGGTTCCTATGCCAACGGCCGATTTGATTGTTCCACTTCCCTTAGGTCCCGCTTCTGTAACACCCAGATGCAGGGGGACATCATATTTCCCGGCAAATAAGCGGTTTGCTTCAATCATCATGGAAACATTCGATGATTTCAGGGCTACAATCACATCCTTAAATCCATAGTCATAACAAATCTTCAGATGTTTTTCACCGCTTTCAACCATCCCCCGGGCTGTGGGTTCACCATATTTCTCCATAATCTCCCGTTCAAGGGAACCGGAATTTACTCCAATCCGGATGGGGATTTTTGCCGATTCACACGCCCTCAGGACTTCCCGGATTCGTTTTCCGGATCCGATATTTCCGGGATTTATCCGGATTTTTTGTACACCGGCATCTACAGCCATAAGGGCCAAATGATAATCAAAATGGATATCAGCCACCAGTGGAATGGAAATGCGTTTCAAAATGGCAGGTAAAGCTTTTGCTGAGGCTTTGTCCGGGACCGTTACACGCACAAGAGCACATCCCGCTTCTTCAAGGCGGTGTATTTGAAATACTGTTTCGTCTATATTGGTTGTAAGGGTATTCACCATACTCTGAACCGAAATGGGCGAATCACCACCAATCCCAACACTGCCAACATGTACAAGACGGGTTTTTCGTCGTGATATCATGACATCTCTTCCCTATATTTTCCGGATATAAAATTTACCCGGTAATTGTTGAATATATCCTTTTAATTCCAATTGAAGAAGAACACTCATCAATTTTCCATGATTTAGTCGGGTTTTTTCAAGGATTTGATCCACGTGGACCGGTTCACGGCTTAAGCAATCCATAATGGCTTTGCCTGTATCCGTCATATTTTTCATTTCTGCAGCTTCCACGAGGAGATTCATTTGGGATGCTTTGGATTTCAAGACTGGAAGTTCATCCAAAATATCCTCGAATCTTTCCACCAGTTTTGCTCCGCTTTTTATAAGCCGGTGACATCCTTCATGATGACCTGATAAAACATTGCCCGGAACAGCAAACACCTCGCGATTTTGTTCATTGGCACTATAGGCTGTGGCAAGGGCACCGCTGGAATCTCCGGCCTGGGTAACAATAACACCCCTGCATAATCCGCTGATCAGGCGGTTTCTCCGGACAAAACACCCCGGTGTGGTTTTATGCCCCACGATAAATTCCGACAACACAACTCCGTTTTGCCAAATCTGACGGGCTAAAGCTTTGTTTTCTGCCGGGTAAATAATATGCGGCGGCGTTCCCAATACGGCAATGGTTCTTTTTTTAGCGCGGACCGCCGTGTAATGGGCAATGGAATCCACACCTTTTGCCAAACCACTGACAACAGTGATATTCAAATCCACGGCAGCCTGGGCCAGTTCCCGGGTGATCCGCTTACCGTAAACATCAGGATGACGGGTCCCGACAATGGCAAGGGCATTCCGGTCTGACGAATCCCATTTACCTAAACAGGTCAGAACCGGCGGCGGATCATATATATGTTTCAATATGTCCGGATATACAGGATCTTCATAGGATATGATCTTTGCACCACTTTTTTTCATCCATTGCTGATGCATATCATAAAACTTTTCATGGTTTCTTTTCCGGACGGAATGAATAATCTGGCCAGGCAGTGTGTCCTCTTCACCTTCCAAATTAGAAAGGATTGCCTCGGGCGTTTTCCATCGCTCTATGAGAGTCCTAAAAAGCCGTGGCCCCATCCCTTCAACACACATGACTTTCAGAATGCTTTCAGGATCAAACATGAAGAAATCTAATGAAACATCTTTTTAATTAAAATATAATTCAGTATTTACAATATATATTACTATATTTATAGTATATTGTCTATTTCCCGGATAAGGGTGTGCAAGTTCCGGTTTGTTACGGCTGAAATGGTGAATATTTCTTTCAAAAAGCGTTTTTCGTCTGCTATTTTTTCTTCAGTTTCATGATCACATTTCGAAAAAACCACAATCCGTTTTTTCTCCAGCAATTGTGGATCAAAGGCATTTAATTCATCCAGAAGTGTTTGATAACTTTCTTCTGGGTTTTCGTCGTGAATATCAATCAGAAAAACAAGGACCCGGGTCCTTTCAATATGTTTCAAAAACCGGTCACCCAGTCCTCTCCCCTCATGCGCTCCGCGAATGAGTCCCGGAATATCGGCCATCACAAACGACTTATATTCACCATATTTAACAATACCAAGATTGGGAACCAGTGTGGTAAAAGGATAACCTGCGATTTTAGGTTTTGCGGCTGAGATGACGGACAGAAGGGTGCTTTTTCCTGCATTGGGAAAACCTACAAGCCCCACATCTGCCAACACTTTCAGTTCAAGCTGTATCTTTTTGAACTCACCCGGCGTTCCGGGGTTGGCATGTCTGGGGACCCGGTTAACGGAAGAAGCAAAATGTTGATTTCCCCAGCCACCACTGCCACCCCGGGCAACAATGACCTCCTGCCCTTCTTCAACCAGATCTGCAATCAATTCATGGGTTACGGCATCTTTTACCAGTGTTCCCGCGGGTACACGAATCACAATCGGTTTACCTTTCGGGCCGGAACGGTTATTTCCCTGTCCTGGTTTTCCGTTTCCCGCATGGTATTTTTTATGATACCTCACATCCTGGAGGGTATGGAGCTGTGTGGTCGCCCGGACAATTACATGACCGCCGTCTCCGCCGTCTCCGCCGTCAGGCCCGCCTTTAGGTATGTATTTTTCCCGCCGGAAACTGACGCATCCATCCCCTCCATTTCCGGCCTGGACCTGGATTTCCGTAAAATCAACAAAATTCATTTTTTACAATCCGTGCACGGTGAAGCACTTTTTTCTTTTCCTTTTTTTGCCGGAGGTTTATCAGCCGGAGTGGCTCCCGGTTTTTTCTTGTAATCATTCACATAAAAGCCTTCTCCTTTCAGAATGAATCCGGCACCGGGTGAAAGGAGCCTGACAAGGTCTCCCCCACAATGTTGACACTGCGTTAAAGGAGAATCACTCATTTTTTGAAACACTTCGGAAACCCGGCCACATTTTTTGCACTGATAGCGGTATGTCGGCATCATAACCTCCTGCTCAATGTCTGAAGAGCCGTAACCGCTGCCAGATTAACAATATCCTCCGCACTGCAACCCCTGGACAGGTCATGCATCGGTTTCTTTAATCCCTGCAGTACAGGACCAACAGCTTTGTAACCTGCCAATCGCTGAACCAGCTTATAACCGATATTTCCAGCATTGAGATCCGGAAAAATAAGAACATTGGCATAGCCGGCCACAGGACTGCCCGGTGCTTTTTTTTCACCGATAGCCGGAACAATGGATGCATCCAGCTGCAATTCACCATCAATTTTCAGATCAGGATATTTTTCCCGGGCGATTTTCAGGGCCCGTTCAACTTTGTAAACCAGATCGTGGGCTGCACTGCCTTTTGTGGAGAAACTCAAAAGAGATACAATGGGTTCCACGTTGAAAATTTGCTGATGAGTCATGGCAGTGGCATAAGCAATATCTGCTAATTGTTCACTGTTCGGATCGGGATTAACGGCACAATCCGCAAAGGAATAGATTTTATCTCCGTCTGGTGAGAACATGAGAAAATCGCTGGACATGAGGGAAATTCCGGGCTTGGTTTTAACGATGGTGACAGCAGCTCTTACCACATGGGATGTTGCATTGACCGCCCCACTGATACAGGCATCTGCCAGATCTTTCCGCAGCATCATGGCGCCAAAATATGTAGTATCCTTCACTGCATCCAGAGCAACATCAGTACTTATACCTTTTTTCTTCCTCAGCTCATAATATTCCCGGCCGAAATCCTCAAGATAATCACTATTCAATGGATTAATCACGCGTAGTGATTTGGGTTGGATACCTGCTTCGTAAGCGCTTTTTAATATCTGATTTTCATCTCCTAAAACCGTAACCCGGGCAATATGCTCAGATTCAATGGTTACAGCAGCCTGTAAAACACGGGGATCATTCCCTTCAGGAAGAACAAGATGAATATCAGTTTCTTCTATGGCACGTTTTCTAATGTGTTCAAGTGGATTCATTTTTTGAATTTCTCCTCTAGTTTCTGTTTGACATATTTCGGAACAAAGGGGGATACATCACCCTGAAAAGAGGCAATTTCCCGGACAACGGAAGAACTGAGATAGGTATTTTTTTCAGTCGGCATTAAAAAAACCGTTTCGGTATTTTTACCGATTTTTCGGTTGATCAGCGCCATCTGAAATTCATATTCAAAGTCGGAAACAGCCCTTAGGCCACGAATCAAAGCAATTGCATTCATTTTTTCTGAAAAACGGACACTGAGTCCCTGAAAAGTCACCACTTCCACCTGTTTCAGATGTTCTGTGGATTTTTCTACCATCTCTTTCCGTTCATCCACACTGAAAAGAGCTGTTTTATTTTTATTCAAAGCAATAGCTATAATCACCTTATCAAAAAGGTTTACAGCTCTTTCAATAATATCCAGATGACCATAGGTGATGGGATCAAAGGTCCCGGGATAAACAGCAATTCGTTCATTTTTCATAAATCCTGACTCCTGTTTCACCAAATACTTTCTCTTTAACCAGGATCAGATCCGTCAGAATCTGTTCTGTTTCACGAACAGAGTACTCCAGTATAAACATCCCCCCTTTTTTAAGAGCTGTGGAAACACTCTGGAAGAATATTTTATCCAGTCTGAGTTTGTAAGGCGGATCCGCAAGGATTCGATCATAATAGTCGGTATAATTTGAGCAAAAGGTTCGGGCATTCGTTTTGAAACGACGGATTTCTTTTTTTTCAAGAGCTAATTTTTCCATATTTTCGGTAATCATCCGGATAGAGAGAGGATGTTTATCCACGAAATCCACAACTGTTGCTCCCCGGGATAATGCTTCCAGTCCGAGAGAGCCGCTACCGGCAAAAAGATCCACCACCGTCATCCCTTCCCAATCCCGAATGACATTAAAAATATATTCTTTCACTTTATCGGATGTAGGACGGAGATCATACCCCGGTGTTTTGATCACCAAACCGCCAAATTCTCCGGAAATAATTCTGGGCATCACTCTTTTTCATATAACGAGACAAACAGCGTCAGTTTCAGCGGTGCCGGATAAATGTCCGAAGGTCTGCGGCCTGCAATCACCTTTGTTATAATAAACGTCGCCGGGATTGAGAGAAATTCTTCTGCAAAATCCGACAACTGGCTCACAGTACCGTAAAATGTCAGTTCAAACACTGTTTGTTTGGTTCCGGGAATAACTGACTTTCCCGTCCTTGAATCTCTGTCCGTAAAATTGACACCGGCTTTTTGTGCTGCATATCCTGTATAATCGAGAAAATCCCCGGAACTCATGGTGTAGAGAGGCCCTTCTTCTGTTTTTTCCGAAGATTGATAAGAACCGACAAAAACGCCCTCCAGGGAATCCCAGTACTTCCCGTCATAAGAGAAAAATTCCAGTGAGTCAAAAAGCTTATTTTTCATGACACGGTTAAAATATTCTTCAAAAAGTCCTATTTCAGAGGCTTTCATTTCCAGCAATTCAAGACCGGAGCTGCTGGAGTAATAGGACCAGAAGAGTCCGCTGGGGAAATGCCGGGAGAGAAGGAAAAAACGATTGAGTCTTTCTGCGGATTCGGCCATCTGCTTTTTTAGAATCTGAATATTTTCAGGTGAAGTTTTTTCCGTACCGTTCATAGCTTTTTGAATTCGAGCCAGGGTTTCACCAGCCTTCTCGTCTTCGGCGGGAACAATGGAAAATTCCTGGGTATCTGAAGGGATAGCCTTTTCAACCACAAGAACGGTATCCTTGTTTAACTTGAAGAAACCCGGGACAAATTCAGGTTTGGTTAACATAAAAACAACTGCCAGGACGATGAGAAAAAGGAGAAACAGGATAATGTTACGGCCTGCTTTCTTTTTGACAGGCGGTTTGGAGCCGTTACCACCGCCAGCCGTATCGGTTTTTTCCTCTTCTTCTGTCGCGGACTCAGCCAGTTCTTCGTCTTTGCCTGCAGGAACTTCTTCAATTGTTTCCGTCTCTTCTGCTTCCATAATAACGGCTTCTTCCGGTTCTTTTTTCGCGGGTTCAGCGACATCCTTCGGCAAGGTTTCCTGACCAGCAGCTACCTTTTCTTCAGGTGTTTCTTCTGCCGGAGATTCAGATTCTGGCGCAATGACGTCAGATTCTTCATCCTTTTCCAAAATGTTCACATCAATTTTTTTCATAATTATTCCCGGTTTATAAATCCTGCGGATTCAGTCCATAAAGACAATCCGGTGTCAGACAAATCCTTGAGAATTTCATTCCCGGATTGGCTGACATCCAGCCCTGCCCATGGATTTATAATTTCACAGAACCCAAATTTCTTAAAAGGCAACAGGGGATCTGAATCGGGTTCAAGGACTGAATACAAGAAGAGAGGACCTGTCATATCATACAAATGTTCTGTTATTTTTTCCTGTTTCAGATTTTCCGGGATGGCTGAATCCACATCGCCGCTGCTCTGCAATACGCATGGAGATCCCTGATTTGTGAAACACAGATAGCCTGCCAGGTTATCTTCCTTAAAAACGACAAGTTCCGAAAACCGGGAATCCCATTTCAAAATGGTGAATTTGTCATAATCGCCGGTAGCATAAATCATGTAGACACTGTTAATTGCATTCACAATACCCGGAGTGATTTTTTTAACGGTATATCCGGTATTTTGTGCTGCCCGAACGATCATATCCGTAATATGAGGATCATGCCAAACCGTTAAGTGACCCTTTTCCAGCGGATAAGATTTTTTTTTAAGTTTTTCAGAATAATCCTTCCCGAATCGGAGAGTATCCAGCCAATCCGGTACCGGGTTCTCATTGACAGAATATGTAAGGATATTGGGGGGCAGACTCAGGGCGATTTCATTCTGTGGAAAATTCTGAGTCCCTTTCAAAGTTTTGAACAGGGAAGTAAATTGTGACAATGCATCCTTATCATAAAAAAAGGCCCGGTTCAAATCAAAAGGAACGGGAATTTTTCCTGCATCTTCCACAACCTGATTTCCGTTTATTTCATTGGAAGAAATAAAAGTACATAATCCGGGGTTCAATGAAAGATACAACATGTTTTACCCTGTTACTTTAGCCAGCTTCGTTCACCGTCCCGTATGGATCCGTGTCCTGTATCACTGAATGTAAAGAAATAATAACGTTTAAATTCCACACCACCCCGGGTGGGACAAAAAATAGTCAGAACGCTGTCTTCAGAGAGTTCGGATTGATATAACTCATTCACAAGGGGACATACAAGGAGGGAATCCACCAGATTGTAACGGTCGTATTTAACCACCTTTTCGATACGCATTTCTGAATTGGTATCTATAATTTCCCCTTCCCAAAGAGTATCGCTGTACATCCAGCGATCACGTTCCCTGTTCAAAAAGAGCGTGTCGATCATTCCTGTTTCATCATTGGGAACCAGGGCCGTATAAATAATCTCCTCCGAAGTGTCCTGGGCATTGTAGGCATAGGCGAAGGTTGTATCAAAATCCTCATGCCAGTACTCCGGGACCTTGATGTCAATCCATTTATTATTAAAATATATTTTTTGGTTTTTCACGTACATGCTGTCCGCAAGAATCGAATCCCGAACCTGATCAATAAACTGCAATGTTTCCCGGAGGTTGGGATTGTATTCATTGCGTAAACTATGATAGAGCCGCTCTGCATTCCACAGATTCGACATTTTCCAGTGACACATTTTCCGGTAATACTCTTCTTCTTGCCAGATGGACCAGGGAATCAGAATTACCAACGCCAAAACAATCAAAAGGATGATAGTCACCCATTTAACCACAAAAGACCACTTTTCATTATATGCCTGTTGTTCCACAAGACCTCCCTTATTCTACACAAATATATTCTTCAATTAATCCCAGTAATTTGGGTCCAATTCCTTTCACATTCAGCAATTCATCCTTTTGAGTAAAAGGACCGTTGAGTTCACGATAGTTCACGATATTCTGTGCCACAGGCAGACTGACATAAGGAATAGTGGCCAGTTCATGGCCATCGGCACTGTTGATATTCACCTTCTTGTCCATATCGTAAACCGGTTTCTCATCTCCCTGATAATCAGTTTTTTTTGCCTTTCCATAAACAGATGTACCATGAAAAATCCTTTTCAGCAAAGCAAGAACACCTACTGCCAGTAGTGTCCAGGATAAGACAGACACTATTTTTTTATGAATATTGTTTAACATGGCTTTTCCCTTTTTAATCAGTCTAATCTAATAATTTCATTTATACTTTTCGATTTTTATTTTTCTATTTCGGTATAAATCCTTCAGGCGGGTGATTAATTCTTTCTCTTCTTTGGACAAATCCGTTGGTGTTTCAACCTGTATACGAATTAATTGATCTCCGTAATGGCCGCCATGGAGTCCGGGCATCCCTTTTTTCCGTAATCTCAGCATTTTACCGGAACGAATACCGGGAGGAATCTTCAGGCTGACATTTCCGGAAAGAGTGGGAACGGTGATTTTATCCCCAAGTACTGCCTGTGGCCAGGTAATCACAATACTGATATAAATATCATTATCATGACGGGTAAAGAGGGGGTGTTCCTGTTCATAGAATTCAACAATCAGATCCCCGGGGATTCCTCCCCTTACCGCTGCATTTCCCTTGCCTTTCAGGGTCATGTAATTCCCCGTGGATACACCCTGGGGAATATCAATATCCACTTTGCTTTCCGTTTTTACCCGGCCATCTCCGCGACAGTTCCGGCAGGGCTTATCAATGACCGTACCTTCACCGTGGCAATTGGGGCAAGGCCGGATATTTACCATCTGCCCCAGAAAAGAACCAACCCGTTCGCGAATTTCACCGCTTCCATGACACAGGGAACAGGTACTGCTGCCATATCCCGGTTCGGCCCCGGAGCCGTGACAGACGGGACACTCCTCATAATGGCGGACTTTGATACTTTTTTTTGTCCCTTTATAAATCTCTTCCAGTGTCAGGGAAATCCGTACCCGGAGATCCGAACCTTTCCTAACGCGCTGACGTGATCCTCCGCCGAAAAAGTCACTGAAGGGACTCCCCCCAAAAGCTCCACCGAAGATATCGCTGAACTGGGAGAAAATATCCTCCATGGACATGCCTCCACCGCCAAATCCGCTAAATCCGGAATTTTTCAACCCGTCTTCACCATATTGATCATACCGGGCCCTTTTCTCTTTATCGGATAAAACCGCATAGGCTTCCGCGGCTTCCTTGAATTTCTCTTCCGCTTCCTTATTACCCGGATTCTTATCCGGATGGTATTTCAGGGCAATTTTACGATATGCTTTTTTCAGTTCTTCCTGTGTGGCATCTTTACTGACGCCCAGTATGTCATAATAATTTTTTGCCATATTTTTATTCCGCGGCACTTACCACAACACGGGCATGCCGAAGGACCTTATTGTTTATTTCATATCCCTTTTCGAATTCTTCAATTACAGTCGGGACATCGTGCTCTTTACTTTCACGGGTCATCATGGCATCATGCTTTTCAGGATCAAAGGGTTGTCCAACTGACTCAAAAGCTTTGACACCATAACTGTTCAATATCCGTTCAAAATTGTTACGTATGAGTTTAATCCCTTCCAGCGAGACTGTCCCATTTTCGCCTTCGTGCTGTAGAAGCCGGTCCAGATCATCCATAACCGGCAACAGACTGAGAAGTATCTTTTCCCGGACCATTTCCGATTGTCTGTCAAAATCCCGGGTCATGCGCTTTTTATAATTGTCAAACTCCGCAACCAGGCGGACAAATTTATCTTCCACATCCTTCTTCTGCTCTTCTGTCTGAGCAAGCTGATCCATCAGCACCTGTAAAGGATCTGTCTCTTTCTCCTCAACCGGTTCAATCCCTTCCGCTTCAGGTTGTTTTGTCTCTTCTTTCTTTTTGGATTTTTCCTCAGTTTTTTCCCGTTTCTCTTTTTCTTTGGATTTTGTTTCCCCTTTGTTCACATCACGGGATTTTTCCTTATCCAATATCTCATGATCTTGAGTGTCTTTTACGGTCTCATCTTTTTTCATAAAGAGTATCCTATATACCTTCCTTAATGTTATTGATTTTCTCGTTGATTTTACGGCGGACAAATCCCAACAGGGGAACGATAAAATCGTAATCCATTCTGGAAGGACCGACAACAGCGAGGGTGCCTTCCAGATTCCCCAGTGTAAAGCCGGACATCAGCACACTGCAGTTTGTACCGGATACAAAATCGATATCGTCACCTGTCAGGAGTGTCAGAGAGTTTGTCTGAATTGTGCCTGAAATTTTTTCCCGGAGTCTGAACATCCACCCGTCTGTCATCAACAGGTGCACGACGGCAGATTTCGCAGGTTCCCGGAATTCCGGTTTTGCCAGGAAAGAGTAATTTTCACTGGTATGGATCCGGGGCATCATCTGCTGTTCAATCTGATCGCAAATCAGTTCCACCAGTCCCCGCTCGCCTTTGGGAATATCATTCAGAATCCGTTCCAGCTTCCGTTTCATGGTGTAGAGGTTAACACCCACGAAAAGTTCCTTAAACAAGGACTGGATAAAATGTAACCGGGATTTATTCAATACCTGACGTGTTTCCACCATAACCGTCTTCACCAGTCCGTTTTCAATCTGAAAAACTAAGAGAAGCCGGTCTCCTGACAATTCAAGGAGCTGAATATCATTCACAACGCCTTTCATAAACACCGGAGCCATGGCCACACCGATTTCATCCGTCATGGTTCCCAACAGCCGTGAGGTGAGATTCAACAGCATTTCAATATCGGAAGGGGTGCGATTCAGCGCTTCATGAATGGCATGCTTGATTGAATCCTCCGGTTCCGGTGAGACCAAGAGAGTGTCAACATAGTACTTATATCCCCTGTTCGTGGGAATGCGTCCCGAAGATGTAAAAGGATGGGTCAAAACCCCCTGATTTTCAAGTCCCACCATGATATTCCGGACCGTTGCGGCCGATATGGTCGGGATATACTTTTCCACAATCACCCTGGAAGAAACAGGCTCTGCCGAGGCTATATACTCCCGGATCACGCAGGCCAACACTTTATTTTCCAATTCTTTTGTACGTGCCATCTTTTATCTCACAATCATCGTAGATGTTAACAAATTCATTGTTTTTTTTCAAGCTGTAAAAGTATACGCATCCCTCCTGAAAAATGGGTGTAAGTTTATGATATTGTTGATTTTAAAAGTCCTGACTTATTTTACGGCAGACTTAGACTTCCACATCATAATCTGCATGGTGATACTCATAATCGGTGATATACCTGCTGATTTGCCCGGTGATATCATCCCGAACAGACTTTGCCGCCAGTTTCAGGGCATTTTTAATCGCTTTAGCCGTTGACCGGCCGTGGCACTTGATAATCATTTTATCAAAGCCGAAAATGGGTGCTCCGCCGTATTCCTGATAATCTGTCACATCTTTCAATTTGCGAATACCGCCGGATAACATAATGATACCCATTTTCCACAACACATTCTGGCGAAAGGCCTGTTTACCGAGGTGTTTCACGGAGCTTGCCATTCCCTCCATCACCTTCAGGGCAATGTTTCCCGTAAGTCCCTCGGTGACAACCACATCTGCCAGTCCCTGCATAATCTGATTTCCCTCAATATTGCCGATAAAATTAATATCCGGCAGGGTTTTTAAAATCGCATGGGTCCTGGCCAGTTTCTCTCCCCCTTTATACTCCTCAGCTCCAATGTTCAGAAGTCCCACGGTGGGATTGTCAATTTTCTTAATCTCCCGTGCATAGGTCGCCCCCATGAAAGCAAAATGGACCAAATCGTGGTGAGAATTGTGTATGTTGGCCCCCACATCCAGGAGAAGTGAAAAGATATCGTCTCTTTTTTGAATGTTATGGGTGGGATAACTTGCCGCCAGGGCTGCCTTATGGACGCCCAGAATTCTGGGAATATTTTTTGCTGCAGATAAAATCACGGCACCTGTACTCCCGGCTGATACCAAAGCATGAGCACTCCCCTCTGAGACCTTTTGGGTTGCAAGCACAATGGATGCATCCGGTTTCTGATTTATGGCGATTTTTGGATTTTCTCCCATTGAAATCTGGTGTGTCGTATGGATAATTTCAAGTTGGTTCGCATGATATTTATGCTTTTTCAGTTCTTTCTGAATGGCTTTTTCATCACCTATCAGCAAGACCTTCAGGGAAGATTCAAGAGTTGCTTCTGCAGCACCCTGAACAGTAACCGCCGGCGCATCGTCACCGCCCATGACATCCAGAGCTATTGTAATTTCATTACTTTCCATAATTCTCTTTCACATCATTTTCTGATAAATATACCGTTTCTCCTGATACTAAACAAGACAGCCATGAGTTCCAATATCTATACGCATTTTTACAAAATCGGGCTATAAGCAGAATTCAATTGTTGTTTGAGTCCCCTGTTTCCCGTCAATGCTCATTTTCCCCTTGAGTTCTTTGACAAGTATATCAATCAGCATAAATCCCATACTTTTCTGACTTCCGATAGAAAAATCATCCGGGAGCCCTACTCCATCATCTTTTACTGTAAAATACAGCTGATTTCCTTCCTGGTGGATTTCTATTGTAATCGTCCCTTTTTCATTGTGGGGATAAGCATATTTTAAAGAATTTGTCAATAACTCATTTAGAATCAGCCCAAGACTTGCCGCCCGTTTTGTAACGAGTCTGACAGGATCCAGACGGGTCTCCAGATGCAAGCGGTTGGACCCTGCCGTAAAGGTTTCCAGAATATTTTCTGCCAGGGTTTTGATGTATTGGCTCAGTTCAATCGATTCCATATCACTTGTAAGGTTCAAACGCTTATAAATCGCAGCCACAGAATGGATGCGGCTTCGGATATTCTGAAAGATATCCCGCATTTCAGGATCCTGGACCTGGCGCATTTCCAAACTGATAATACTTGCTAAAATATTCATATTGTTTTTTACCCGGTGCTGGAGTTCACGCATGAACATTTCTTTCTGGTGAACGAGCTCCTTGAGGGACTCCTTATTCCGAACCCTCTGGGTGATATCTCTGAAAACACTCAGCAACAAAGTGTCACTGATAAAGGCGATAGAAACACCAAACCATTTCTGTTCCCCGTTCCACAGGGTGAAAGGGCGTTCGATATAGGGCTGGACGGTTTTATTTAAAAAGTTCTCTTTATACCGTTTTACTATTCTATGCTGTTCTTCCGGGAAATAGATTATTCCAAGGGACTGTCCTTCCATTTCATTCTTTGGCATGCCCATCATTGTACAGAATGCATCATTGACCATGACAATACGTCCTTCGGCATCGGTTAGTCGCATACCGTCTTTGGACTGGTCCCAAACGGAGTGAAGGAGCTGTTCTGATTGTTTTAGGGATTCTTGTGTCTTTTTCTGTTCATCGATGTCAATATGGACACCAGCCGCTCTCAGGGGCTTTCCGGATTTGTCCCTTTCCACAATTTGTCCTACATTGAGAATCCATTTCCAGGAGCCGTCGGCACACCGGAGTCTGTGTTCAATCCTGAAATAATCTGTTTTTCCCTCCTCATGTTCCTGAATAATCCGGTTGGTTTCATCTTTATCCTCGGGGTGAATCAGATCTAAAAAGGCATTTTTATGGGTTTCAATATCTGAAGGGGCATATCCCAGCATTTCAGCCCAGGTTTTATTCCGGACAATGGTTCCTGACCTGAAATCCTGGTCCCACAATCCAATACGGGCACTCTTAACGGCAATATTCAGACGGCTTTCGCTCTCTTTTAGCTTGTCTGTCGCTTCAACCAGTTCTGTTTTATCCCGGAAAACGGCTAAAACCTGCTCCGGTTCACCCGGGATCTTTACATAAGTATTATAAACCTCAAACCATCGAACGGTCCCGTCATGCAAAATATATTGATTCAGTACATGCGGCGGAATGGTCCGGGCTTTAAAGCGTTCACAGTGCTTCCGTATGATACGGGATGCATCTTGTTGATATATCACTGACAGGGGCTTCCCGATCAGGGCTTCCCGGGGTAAATGAATCATCTCGCAGAATGCAGTATTGACATCCCGTACAATTCCCTCGGCATCTGTGAGCCGCATCCCGTCCCGGGCGGATTCCCATATCTGCCGGAATTTGGCTTCACTGGCACGTAATCTTTTTATTTCTTTTGTTTCCATAAGATAAATCTGGGAATAATGTTAATAAATTTCGGGTTCAATCAAAGCATTTGTCAAGATTTTTACATAGTATATTGAGATGTAACATATTTTTTTGCGTAAAACAAACGGTTAACCTATTAAATAATCAAAAGTGCTATTTCAAAAAACGATTCCTTCAGGAGGATCGGTGCCTGTAAAACATAACAGACACTTTTTCCCGGGTAATCAAACCGTCCTTAACCGTTTCATCGAGAAAAGGGATGATTTGTTTAATTCTCTCCTCGTGGTCTACAATTTCAATAATCACCGGCAAATCTTCAGACAATCTGAGAAATTTAGACGAATGAATACGGCTGTCCGCGCCGTAACCCATGATACCCCGGGTCACCGTGGCGCCTGCAATATTGAGTTCACGGGCTTTCATGACAATGGCCTCATAAAGAGGTTTGCCATGATATGTATCTCCTTCACCAATAAATACGCGTAATAAAATACCCTCATCCGGTAGTTTCATGGCCTGACTCCCTGTACAAAAAATTTAGCAAAAAAGTACCCCCAAAATACAAACAATAAGCCTAACATATTGTTTAATAAAATATTTATCAGCACAAATTTAATTTCCCCTTCTCTCAACAAATTCAAGGTTTCCAGCATAAAGGATGAAAAGGTCGTAAAACCTCCCAGGATACCAATAAAAACAAAAACTTTAATATTTACCGGAATATGCTCCAACTCCCAGAATCCCCAAAGAAAACCTATTAAAAGAGATCCAATCAAGTTAACGACCAGTGTGCCATAAGGGAATGTCGTATTAAACAACCGGTAGGAAATACCGGACACCCCGTAGCGAGCCAGGGTTCCCAATGCTCCACCTGCCATAAGGAAAAAAATTTTAATCATCACATTTCATCTTTTACTTTTATGTAATTTGCAATTGGAAATTAAGTTATTGGCTCAAAAGAAAAATAACAATAAAAAATAATCTCATCGATTCCCACAAATGAGGTCAAATCATTCTCCTTGATTCTATAAATAGAAACGTTATAAATTACTCCAACAGATATTGAGAAAAATTTTATGAAAAACAGAACACACATCATACTCAATATAAACCGGTGGTGGAAAAATACCATCGTGGGAGGGGTGTGTTTTTGTAAAACATAACTGTTAAAGAAAAACAAACACTTACCCGGCCCACTTAGGAATAAGTGGGCTTTTTACATGGGTACAAAAAAATTAGGACAGGTATTACATGACATTTGAAGAATTCAGGCAAATAGCATCTCCTAAAACAATAATTCCCGTCTTTGAACGGTTTAACGGAGATTTTGTAACTCCCGTAATGGTGTATTTAAAAATGAGACAGCCTGGACACCATTCATTCTTATTGGAAAGCGTCCTCAAAGGTGAACACCTGGGTCGATATTCTTTTATCGGTTTTTCTCCTTTTCACCTTTTAAAAGATACCGGCACCGGGATTATGGAAACCGGTTCCGGAGAAGAAAATACATCCGGGAAAACATCCTTTTTTGAAAGATTATCCGAACTTTTATCCCAATATACGCCGGTTCACCGGGAAGGACTTCCCCGGTTTACCTGTGGCGCAGTGGGATTTATCGGATACGAAATGGTCCGGGAATATGAAGTGCTTCCAACTCCTAAAAGGGATCCCATCGGAACAGACAATGCACTAATGGCTTTTTATAAAGACCTGATTGCCTTTGATCATTTAAAAAATGAAGTCATTCTTATCGCGAATGTTTTTGTGGACAATACGCGCAATCTTCCTTCTTTGTACCAGGATGCCCGATCCCGGCTGGAAGTCATGCATGATAAAATCCGGATTGTAACAGATCTGAAAACGTCATTCACAGCTATTCCTGAGAGTCTTTCGGTAAATTTTAAAAAAGAAGATTTTACACAGGCAGTTTCCAGGGCGAAGGAATACATCAGGACAGGTGATATCTTTCAAACCGTCTTATCCCGGCGTTTTCACATGGATTTCAGTGGCGATGCCTTTCATATCTATCGTTCTCTTCGCACTATCAACCCTTCCCCTTACCTCTTTTATCTGGATTGTGGTGGATACCAGATTATCGGTTCTTCTCCCGAGCCCCTGATCCGGTGCCAGGATCACGAACTGGAAATCATTCCCATTGCAGGGACGCGTCCCCGGGGACAGAGCCGTGAGGATGACGAAGCCAATTCCCGGGACCTGTTAAAAGATCCCAAGGAACAGGCTGAACACGTCATGCTGGTAGACCTGGCCAGGAATGATATGGGACGCATTGCTGAATATGGTAGTATCCGGGTGGAAGATTTTCAAACAATCGAACGGTATTCTCATGTGATGCATATTATATCCCGGGTCCGGGGACATTTACGGCAGGATTTTCGCGCCATTGATGCTTTTAAAGCAGCTTTTCCCGCTGGTACCGTCAGCGGAGCGCCAAAAATCCGGGCCATGGAAATCATTCACGAACTGGAACCGGAAAAGCGGGGTATTTATTCCGGTGCCGTCGGTTACTTTGATTATTCAGGAAATTCCGATACATGCATCGCCATCCGAACCCTGATTGCCAAAAATAACAGGCTCTATATTCAGGCAGGGGCAGGAATTGTTGCCGATAGTATCCCCGAAAAGGAATATGAAGAAACGGGACATAAAGCCGAAGCCATGCTCAAAGCCATTGAAAAAGCCGGGGAGGGAATTCATGATTTTATTCATTGATAACTTCGACTCTTTCACCTACAACCTCGTACAAATATTTGGGAGTCGCGGTGAAAAGATACACGTTATCCGCAATAACGAGGCAGATATTGATTATATCCGCCAACTTAACCCCGATGGCATTGTCATTTCTCCTGGTCCGGGATATCCGGAAAAAGCAGGAATTTCTCTAGCGGTTATCCAAACATTTTACCGGGATATTCCTGTCCTGGGCGTCTGCCTGGGACACCAGTGTATCGCTGCTGCTTTTGGAGGAAAAATCATTCAGGAAAAGAATCCGGTTCACGGGAAAACATCGGAAATTTTCCATAATGGATACATCCTGTACCGGCAAATTCCCTCTCCTTTCTTTGCAACCCGCTATCATTCCCTGGTTGCTGATCCTCATTCCCTTCCTCCTTCATTATGCGTCGATGCCCGGACAAAAGACGGTTTGATCATGGGAATCCATCACAGGGAATATCCGGTTTCAGGAGTCCAGTTTCATCCTGAATCCATTCTCACCTCTTTTGGAGAAACCCTGATTCATAACTGGCTGGATGCCTTTATTATAAAAGAATCATCTGAAAATAAACAACACACGGAGGAACCATGGAAACATTAAAACCCTTTTTGGAAAAAATCGTCAATGGCGAGGATTTATCACGCCGGGAGGCAGCTCAGGTATTGGAAAAAATCATCAACGGGACTGTCACTCCTGGAGAAATCGGAGCCTTGTTAATAGGACTCCGTATGAAAGGGGAATCAGTAGAGGAAATATTAGGTTTTGTAGATACGATGGAGAAACACATGGTGAGAGTCGAGCTCGCCATGGATGATGCCATTGATGTCTGCGGAACAGGTGGAGATAATAAACACTCATTAAACATCTCCACGGTCAGTGCGTTTATCGTATCTGCCGGAGGTGTCCCCGTGGCTAAACACGGTAACCGGTCTGTATCAAGCCAGTGTGGATCGGCCGATGTATTAGAAGCTCTTGGAATCAATATTAATCTGGGACCGAGTGAGGTATTGACCTGTATCAGGGAAACTGGTATTGGTTTTCTCTTTGCTCCCCGATATCATCCGGTCATGAAAGCCGTGCTTCCCCATCGCAAAAACCTGGGATTGCGAACCATTTTCAATATGCTGGGACCTCTCATGAATCCGGCGGGTGTACGTCGTCAATTAGTAGGGACTTATAACCGGGAAACAGCAAAGAAACTGGCGGAAGTCATGCTTATGAAAGGACACACCAAAGCCTGTACGGTCCACAGTGATGACGGTTACGATGAAGTTTCACCCTTTGCATCCAATTACATTTATGAAATTGATAATGGTCATATTCGTGAATATACCTATCATCACGAAACACCCCCGGGAAATGGGAGAGAAACTCTCTATGGAACAAACAGTCATGACAATGCCCACAAAATCACGGCCTTATTGTCCGGAGAAAAAAATTCCGCCCGGGACATGATCATCTTGAATGCTGCTTTTGCCTTTTACGTAGCGGGAAAAGTATCCGGGATCCCCGAAGGCATTGAACATGCAGAAGAAATGATCGACAGCGGAGCAGCTCTTGCTAAACTCCATGCCCTTCGGAAGCTTAGCAGGATCTATTCTGTATAAAGCAAGTGAAAAATCACCCTATACACTCACTGGAGGCATCATGGCAACCCCTCATCTAACATCCCTGAAGCATCATTTTCTGGATGAGATCCTAAGCCGTAAACAACACGATCTGAGCCGGAAAAAGTCCGAACTTCCCATAAGCCGTTTAAAAGAAGCAGCCCTGGCCACGAGTAAAACCCGGTCGTTATACCGTCAAATGATAAAGGATACCGCTTTTCATTTTATCTGTGAAATAAAAAAGGCCTCTCCATCCCGGGGAATCATCCGTAAAAATTTTAACCCGGTCCACCAGGCCCGGCTCTATGAAAAGAACGGTGCTTCAGCTGTTTCGGTTCTCACGGAAGAACATTTTTTTCTGGGAAATCCCCACAATGTACAGCAGGTTCGGCAGGCTATTTCTTTGCCCATTCTTTATAAAGATTTTATCATTGATCCTTACCAGGTTTACGAAGCTAAAGCCGCCGGAGCAGATGTGATTCTGTTGATTGCAGCCCTTTTGTCGAAAAATAAAATCCATGAGCTTTGTACCACAGCCGCTGCATGCGGACTCGATATTCTTTTTGAACTGCATACCCTGGAAGATGTAAAAAAAATTCCGGTCCATCAACATTTGATTCTGGGAATCAATAACCGGGATTTACGAACTTTCCGTGTTGATCCCGAGAATTCATTCACACTGAAATCCGCTCTTCCAAAAAATGTACCCGTCATCAGTGAAAGTGGTATCAGAACGTCAGACTTATGCCGCAAACTGGCAAATAACGGCTTTCGCGGAGCCCTCATCGGTGAATCTCTCATGCGGGCACAGAACCCCGGCCATTTACTGAAAGATTTTAAAACCGCTGTGGAGAAACTCCAATGATGACCCAACTAAAAATTTGTGGTTTTACCTCCCGTGCAGATGCTTTTCTGGCCGTAGAACATGGCATATCCATCCTTGGTTTCATTTTTTATCCCGAAAGTCCCCGCTATATATCACCGGATAAAGCCGCCGACATGATTCGTCATCTTCCCTTCTACGTGAGTCCTGTGGGTATTGTAGTTCGCCCAACCGCAAAAGAACTTGTTACGCTTCAGAAACGCACGGGCTGCCGGGTTATGCAGGTATATGAGCCAAAGGATTTTGAAATCTTTCATTCCTTTCCTTTCCCCGTTATCTGGGCCTTTCGGGGCGTGGAAAATGTAAAAAAAGCAATGATCCAGGATCTAAAGCCACCGGATATGATTTTAATCGATACCTTTTCCAAAAAGACTTATGGAGGCACAGGAAAATCTTTTGCCTGGGAAACAATTCCCGGTTCAATTCCCCGGGAAGCACTCATCTTAGCAGGAGGAATAACCCGTGATACTATCCGGGATGCCCTGGAAGAAGTCCACCCTGCAATCATCGATATTGCAGGCGGTTCAGAATCAGTCCCCGGTAAAAAAGATTTTCAAAAAATCCGGGCATTGATTACCAGTGTTCATGCTTTTAATATGGAACAACTTCGAAAAAAAGAAACAGAGAAGAAAGCGGAGATCATCTATGACATCCAATCTTAAAGGATATTTTGGTCCGTACGGTGGTTGCTTTGCCCCGGAGGTCCTCCGGCCGGCGTTGAGTGAACTGGAACAGGCCTTTCACACTTTCCGGAAAAAGCGGGATTATCAAAAACTCTATTTGTCCGACCTGAGAGAATACGCAGGAAGACCTACACCTCTCTATTTTGCAGAAAACCTGACCCGTCATTATGGCGGAGGGCGTATCTATTTAAAAAGAGAGGATTTATGTCATACCGGTGCTCATAAAATCAACAATACGCTGGGACAAATCTTATTAGCACAATTCATGGAGAAAAGGCGGATTATTGCAGAGACCGGTGCAGGACAGCACGGCGTTGCCACAGCCACTGTTGCTGCACGAGCAGGACTGGAATGTTCTATTTACATGGGGATAGAAGATATGGAGCGCCAGAAACCCAATGTAGACAGAATGCAGATGCTGGGAGCAGAGGTTGTTCCGGTACGTACAGGAACAAAGACTCTGAAGGATGCTACAAACGAAGCCTTAAGAGACTGGATCGCCAACAGTGACACCACGCATTACATTATCGGGTCTGTTGTAGGACCTCATCCTTTTCCTGTGATTGTGCGTCATTTTCAGAAAATCATCGGGCAGGAGGTTATCAAACAGGTTAACAAAAAGGAAAAAAGGCTTCCGGATATTTTGCTGGCCTGTGTCGGTGGCGGAAGCAATGCTCTTGGACTTTTTTATCCCATGTTAAAACATCCTGAAGTAGAGATGGTTGGTGTGGAAGCAGCAGGATGCGGCCTGGAAACAGGCAAACACGCTGCTACCCTTACGAAAGGTCATACCGGCATCTTTCACGGTATGAAAAGTTATCTGCTTCAGGATTACGACGGCCAGGTCCAGCTGGCCCATTCTCTTTCTGCAGGACTTGATTATCCTGGTGTAGGGCCGGAACACAGCTATTTATTTGAAACCCGGCGGGTCCGCTATGTAAGTGCGACAGACGAAGAAGCTTTGAAGGCTGCTTTTCTTTTATGCCGCCTTGAGGGGATTATTCCGGCCCTTGAAAGCGCACACGCCCTGGCCTTCCTGGAAAAAACGGCTCCCGGTACGAAAAAAAACACGATTATTGTCGTGAACCTCAGTGGCCGGGGAGATAAAGATATGAAGGTCTACACACAATACCTTAATAAAAAAGGACACGTATGAATCAAGCACTGAATACCCTGATCCGTGAAAAAAAAGCCACCGGTGATACATTACTCTCCATTTACATCACCGCCGGTTATCCCCATCTTCATGATACTCCACAAATCATTATCGAGCTGGATAAAGCCGGTGTGGATTTTGTTGAACTTGGGATTCCATTTTCCGATCCCATGGCCGATGGACCGGTTATCCAGGAGGCATCACAAACCGCCTTACTGAACGGGTTCAGAATCTCACATACTTTTGAAATTCTAAAAGAGGTCCGCCAGGTTTCTTCCATCCCCATTCTGCTTATGACCTATCTCAATCCTGTCCACCGCTATGGTATTGACACCTTTTTGCAGCAGGCAAGTTTGTGGGGTGCCAACGGACTGATTATTCCGGATTTACCCCTGGAAGAAAGCCGGCCTTTACATCCCCTCCTGGAGAAATTCAACCTGGACCTGGTTCATCTGCTGCCCCCTAATGCCTCTTCCGAACGGATTCAGGCCATTGACCGGACCAGTACTTCCTTTATTTATACCGTGGCCTATAAGGGGGTTACCGGAAAAAAAAGCCGTCATGACGCAGAAATTCAAACTTTTTTAAAAAGTCTGAAACAATCACTGCAACATCCTTTCCTGGTGGGTTTTGGGATTCGATCCAGGGAAGATATCGCTTTTTATACGCAATATGCCGACGGGGTTATTATTGGAACAGCTTTTATTAAACACCTGGAGAAAACCCCGTCAGAAAAACTGCCCCAAAAAATCCGGGATTTTATCCAATCTCTCACTCTCTTTTCATAGCCTGAATAAGTCATTTTTTCTTGCTTCTTATTTCCATTCAGGTTAATATAACACGTTTTTTGAGATACGCGAGAGTAGCTCAGTGGTAGAGCCCCACGTTGCCAACGTGGCTGTCGCGAGTTCGAGTCTCGTCTCTCGCTCTTCAAGCCCCGGATGGGGCTTTTTTTATACCTCAGAATTTTTTATCATTGACCTGTAATAAATGGGAGTGCTTATGAATCGCCTGTCATTATCAACCGTCATTTTTAGCGTTCTTCTATCTGTCATATTTACGGGATGTGAGAAGAGTTCCGCCTCTCTTTACGACCGTTATGCCGATTGGATTCATACATCAAAGGAGGAAAAACTGCTCCGCCGGATTGATGATTTCATCTTTGAGATCCAGCAAAAGGGAAAAGCGAGTCCCGAAGTATTGAAAGATCTCATGGATTTAAGCCGTTTGGGAACGGAAATGGGGGATGCACATCGTGCCTTTGAAGCCGGCCTCCGGGCCCAATCCATGGCGGAAATCCTCTACGGCCCTAAAGATGAAAAAACCATCCGTGTTTACATACAGCTTGCCGATTTTGCCATGACTTTAATGGAGCCCCGTCTGGCCAAAAATTATCTGGATAAAGCCATGATGGCAGCCGCCACGGCCCACCATGAAAACTATCTGCTGCTGGCAGATATCTACACACGGTACGCCGGGGTCAACCAGGCTTTTCAACGCTTAGATGATGCCGAAGCACTTTATTTTAAAGCCATCGGACTCGTGGAAAAAGCCGATTCCAACCATGTGATGATTGCCGATATCGAGACCCGACTGGGCATATTGAAAGAATCCCGGAAAAAATATGAGACAGCTGAAAAATTTTACCGCAAAGCTCTGGGAACGGTGGAGAACATCCGGGGGACTTCCAGTCTTCAATCCGCATCCCTTCATAACAATCTTGCCTCAGTATGCTTTATGACAAACCGTCCGGAAGAAGCTATAAGCCATTTGAAAAAAGCCCTGAAAATCTGGGAAAAAGAAAAGGATTCCCATATAAAACAGGCTGAAATTCACAGCAATCTGGCGGAAATTTACCGGGCCATGCAGGACATGGATAAAGCGGAAAAAGAGTATAAAATTCTTTTAAAACTTATGAAAGACATCCCGGAAACCACCCCCCTCTACCCTGCTCTCCTTTTGAACCTATCCCATTATTACACCCAGCTGAAACAGAAAGAAAAAGCAGATGCATTCAAAGCCAGAGCCCGTGAAATTCAAAAAATCCTCCAAAATCAGTACCTTGAAAATGTATCAACCCTGGAAACAAAATTTAATCGCATTCCCGGTATGGAAATCAAGTAGAGTTATCATGAAAAAAATCATTCACAGTGTTTTTCTATTGGTTGTGTGCAACATCTTCCTTCAGGGGACCGAAACGGGAGGACTGATACGCCGCCCTTGTGCTTTTAAGGGGCGGATTCTTTTTACAGACGACCGGATATCAGCATTGTATATCCTGGAAGATGGTGATATCCGGAAAATAGCCGAAGGACGGGGAATTGGGTATCACATAAGCCAATCGCCGGTCCGGGATGTGATCGGAACAAAAATCATTTTGGATAACGGGCTGCAGGTACCTGTTCTGTATGACTTGAAAAAAGATGAGATAATTCGTTTACAGGCACCTGTCTCCCGGGCCGGACAGGTTTCTTTTACCCGGAACGGAGTGGCAGCCTGGACTTCCGGAAACCGCTTGCATCTGTCCGACGGACGCTCCTGTGATCTCCCCGGGTATGCAAACCTGGCACCGGTCTCTCCCGATGGAAAATGGGTGGTTTCCAATGATGATTCGGATCAACTGTGGCTGACGGATATCGGGAGCGGAAAACACATCCGGGTATCCCCGATCCTGGAAGAAGCCTTTTACAATCCCCAATGGAGTCCTGATGGAAAGTCCATACTTTTTTCCTCTGTGGGAGGAACACTCTGGGTTTATTCTCTGGAAACCGGAACTGCGCGTGAACTGACAGAGGGTCAATCGGCTGTTTGGAAAAACTCTTCCACCATCCTTTTTCACCGGATTGATGTGAAAGAAGGCAAAGCCATCAATGCTGATATATACACCTGTGACATCCTGAAAGGGAGCGTCAGCAAGCTGACCCGGACAGCAGACCGTTTTGAGATGGATCCCTCCTGGGATGAAAACAACCGGCGCATCCTGTTTCACACTCAGAGGGATGGCGTCATTGCCGCCTTTTCGGAAACCAAGGGAGAATCCATACTTTATACACTGAACAACCCGCTTCCGGTGACTTACTATCCCCCCGCCCGTTCCTCCAAAGAAACTGCTTATTTTGAAATCCCCTATGTCCATCAAGTCTATGATCCGCCGGACTGGTTTGGCGCCGGTTATGCCGCCTGCGGAGGGACATCCGCGGTTATGTGCCTGGCCTATTACGGCACCATCACTCCCTGGCCCACAACCGCGTCCAGTCCCTATCCCCATGAAAGTCCTTACGGCCGGTACATTTGCGACAAATACTATACCATCCTTGGGTATCACATGAACCGGATCGGATACAGCCGGGGAAATTACGGCTGGGGGGCTTTTGGCTATATCACCCAGAACAACTGGGCTGACACCAAAGGATATATGGCTGAATTTGCCTGGAAAAACGGGATGGCCAATAAGTCCGTAGACTGGACCCCCACCCGTGCCGAGTTAATTCAACAGGTTGACCAGCGAATGCCCTTCGTGCTTTTGAACTTCCTTACCACTTCAGGCCATTACATTACAACGATCGGTTATGAAAACAGTACTGCAACAACCCTCATTTTTAATGATCCCTACGGAAATAAAAACACACCGGGCTATCCAAGTTACGACGGGGCCCTGTCCCGCTACGACTGGCCGGGTTACAACAACGGGTATCAAAATTTGAATACTGTCTGGTGTTATATCTATTTTCAGGCAGAAATTCCCACGCGTCCGGACTGGGCGCTGGAGATGCAAAATACAATCGCCGATACAATCCGAAGCGGGTCAAAAATTCCGCTGAATTATACTCTTTACAATCTGGGAGACATAAGCACATCCCCCGGTACTATTGAATGGCATATCACCAGTATCGGTGTAAATAATCTAAATGTAGATACCGTATTGTTCAGTATGGATGTTGATCCTCTTGCTCCCGAATCATTTTATACCTTTGAACAGTATTTACAACTTCCGGACTCTCTGGTCAGTGACACCTATTTGTTTACTGTGGAAGTCCCTGTCGATACAGGGTTCGGCGAGATCCGCCTTTCCAACAACAAGTATCAGAAAAAGGTAAAAGTCATCGGTTATCCCCATATTTATGCCACGGCCCCGGAAAATGGGGCCACTGTGAACAGCACAACACCGGTCCTGTTTGCTAAATTCAGGGAAACCATTGACAAAGTGGATACGGATTCAGTGTTTTTAAGCCTGAACGGTGTCAACATCAATACCGATTGCAGTTGGAACACCCGTGAAATCCGCCGGATTTCCGAAACACCCCTGGAACCCGGAGAATATACGGCCAAGGTTCGGGTACGGAATCTGGCAGGTTTTGAAAGTATATACAGTTGGAAATTCACTCTCACATCCACTGCATTAGATCCGGCAGCGTCGCATCCGCATGTATTTGACCTTCAGGCATATCCAAATCCTTTCAATCCCCATGGGATGCTTTATATCTGCCTGCCGGAATCCGGAAATATCCGTCTGGATCTTTTTGATGTCCGGGGACGGCATGTTAAAATCCTTGAGGATGGTTTCTACCCTGCCGGGATGCATCAAATCAACTGGGACGGGACCGACAAATCGGGACACGCCGTTACGAGCGGTATCTACATTGCCCGATTGACATCTCCGTCGGGCATAAAAACGATTCGGTTCGCCCTTTTAAAATAATGAGGTGTACAATGAACGAAAAAAAGAAAATCCGCAAGGCTCTGTTTGTCCTGATATTATCGGGACTATCGGTATACCTGGGGAATCTGGGACTGGAAAAAGCTTTATCCCTTGGGAATACCTGGTATGAGGCCGGGGCTTATATCCTCCTGGCCGGTATTGGAATTTGTCTTTTCGGGATTTATTTGCCTTTCCGAATGGCATCCCGGTGGGAACTCCCATATGCTTACTGGCCCAAAAACAAAAATCCCATCCATGTTATCTTTTTTCTTGCCCTGTGGTTTGTTCTCATGAACTACGATAATCTTACCCTCATCAAATTGAACGGATTGAACTGGGGTGTTTTTCTTGAACATTTGAGCCAAACACTGCTGATTCAGGTCGTCTATTACCCCCTCTTTGCCATGCTGCTTTTTCCAGCATTCCGGGAACGCTACGGCCTTTGGTGGTCATTGTTCATCAACGGTGTTTTATTTACCCTGTACCATGCCCTTTTCCCTGCCCTGTTTCCCGAAATTGTTCACAGCTATACTGCAGGATACCTCTTTATCACCTTCATTGCCTATATGCTCCTCTATATCTGGAGTGAATCACTCATTCTTGTGATGATCGTTCATATTCTTTCCAATGCTTTGTTTCTGGCCTCAAAGGATGTGCTCTTCGAAAGCACAGGATTGCTTGTATTGATACCGGTTCTGCTGGCAGTCGGTACTCTTGTGGCCATGATAATCGGTGCTTACAGACAAAAAAGTGCTCCTATAAAAAAACCGGAATTCTGGATTACAATGAATCTGAAGGATTAAAAACAGGCTCATGATTGTGTGCAGATAAATTAGCTTGGATCTGTTATTTTCTGCCTGCTTCCATAAATGCAGTCACATTTTCTTCAGGAACTTCCGCCGGCAGGTCACACCCGGTACTGAGGATATAATTGGGAATATCCTTCATTTCATCCAGGAGGATTCTAACTTCTTTCCGTATGCTTTCAGGATTTCCCGTCATAATGGCGCCAGTGGGACACACATTACCGATGAGAATGATATCTTCCCGGATTATTTTTGCCGCCTGAAGGAAATCCACATCCGAATCCAGGCTGAGAGCATCTGCACCGGAATCATTAAAAGATTCCAGCAGGTGTTCTGTATTACCGCAAATGTGATAGACCATTGCCACATCCTGTTTATGACACACATCCACAATTTCCCGGGTATAATCCATGGAGAACTCACGGAATTGTTCCGGTCCCAGCATCATGGCGCTGGGTTCAAGGACTGCAACAATGTGTGCTCCGGCTTCTATTATAGCCCGGGTATAGTCTAAAATCTTTTCCGTACACACGGTACACAGTTCGTGAAAATCTTCCGGATTCATCATCGTTTCCATGGCAGCATTTTCGGCACCCATAATAAGACCGGCCAGTGTATAAGGCCCCGTTACATAAGCACCCCGGAGAATATTCCCGGGAAATTCATGCTTCATCCGTTTGTGGGTTTCCACATAGGACCGGAGTCGCCCGTCTTCCAAAATATCCACACTTTTCAGGAGGGATAAATCCCGTTCTTTGTTGTAATCAAAATTCACGACTGTAGCCGCTTCATTCGGCGGAAAAATGGTTTCACGTCCCAGGGCACTGGCTTCCACGGAAAGATCCATAAGGGTAAAAATCACATCGGGATGCCATTTCTCCACAATCCGGCGCATAACCTTCATGTGTTCACTTGCATTCTGCTGTGCCAACTTGATCGATGTACCAGCCCCTTTCACTGCCGGAAACCCAAGCAAAGGAGCCAGAATGCGTTGATTATTCCTGTATTTTGCACGAACTGTTTCAATCATTTTCATTTTATGTTTCCATTTTTCCGGAAGTGGAAAGTTGAAAATTTACGTCGCTGCGCTCCGGCACCGGGTTATGGGCTTATGGGAGATTCCGGCGCTGTTGCACAACGTTCAAGTGCCTTCGGCATCCAATCCAATTGGACATATCCCCCGGACTGAAATCCGGTGTTATCCATTATACAATCATTCAATCCTGATATTTTCCTTCTTTCAGGACGGTCTCAATCATGGTTAAAACGTTTTCGGTCTTCATATATTCAGTAATTGAATTAGAAGAGCCGGCAGCCCAGCCTCCGTTTTTGCCGGCGATGCGTATGTATTTCCGGGTCAGGTCACGAATGGTATCAGTGGAAGCCCGGGCCAGTTGATCCACGTCTATTCCGCCGCAAAGGGCGATTTTTTCGCCAAAACAATCCTTCAATTCACCAATATCCATAGATATAGGCTCCAGTGGGTGGAGTGCCGTGACGCCGCAATCCAGGATATCCTCCATAACGTCATACAATACACCATCGGAATGATAGATAAAGGGAATATTCCGTTCTGTCGCCAATTTCCCGATTTTTTTCAGCCAGGGGAAAAAATGTTCCCGGAGAAAACCGGGATCAACCATGAGTCCGGAAGAATAGGCAATGTCGTCACTATACCACAGGACCTTCACAAAATCCATCTGGGCCATCACTTCAAACATGCTGTAAATCACATCCCCGATTCGTCGAAACATTTCAGCCACCAGCTCCGGTTCTTCATACATGAGCATGGAAAAAGTTTCAAATCCCATAGTTTCCCAGACAGTGGTGTAAATATCCCCATATTGGCCGATGATTCCCATATCATCGGGGATAAGTTTTCCGGCTTCTTCCAGGCGGCTGTAATTGATATCTTCCCGTTTTGGAAAAGGGTAGGCTTCAAAACTCTCCCAATCCTTGACAAGACTGTCATGTTCCGACGACCAGGACCGGTCTGTCGCTTTGGACTCATCCTCAGCCTTTTTGCGGTTTAATTCAAGGTCGATACGGGGCTGAACCTTCAGGAAGTCATACCCCAGGGAACGCATAAACTGAATATCTTCCTGTACCGTCACCACCGGTTTTCCGGCGATTTCCTTTTTTATATCCGGATGAATTCCCAATTCAATCAAAGGAATGGCATCGGCTTTTTGATTCCGGAGAGTTTTATCCAGGCGTTCAAAATCAATTTTTCGAATATTTTCAAACATAATATCCTCTATCAGGCTGATATCAGGTTTTTGGCCAGAGAGACGGACTGGTTGGCATTCAGAGAGTATCCTTCAGCCCCAATTTCATCGGCAAAGGACTGAGTGACGGGTGCTCCGCCGATCATGACTTTATTCTCCAGGCCGTTGGACCTAAGGGACTCGATGACCGTTTTCATATTTTTCATGGTCACGGTAAGCAGGGCGGACATACCGATAACCGCTTCCGGATGCTGACGGGCTGATTCCACAAATTTAGAGGCGGGTGTATTAATCCCCAGATCAATCACCTCAAAACCGGCACCTTCCAGCATCATGCCCACGAGATTTTTTCCGATATCATGCATATCCCCCTGGACTGTTCCCAGAATGACGGTCCCCACTTGGACACTTACATCGCCCACCAGCATGGGACGAATCTGATTCAGACCACTTTTCATCGCTTTTGCTGAGAAAAGCATTTCGGGGACAAATATCTCATTCTTTTCATATTTCTCGCCTACGATTTTCATACCGCTGATGAGTCCGTTCATTAAAATATCCTGAGGGGATATTCCTTTCTCCAGAGCATCTGCTACTTTTTCGCGGACACCGGGTTGACCGGATAAATCTTTGGGATAACGGGAATCCGCATCAATGTGCCCACGAACAATCAGTTCTTCAATCTGTTTCAAAAGCTCCATATCCTCTTCCTTCTCTCATTATGTTTTTATCTTTATAGTTTATAAAGTTTGTTTACAAACCGAAAGAAGAAAGTTGCACTTGGAAATTGGGTTTTTATCAGATGTCAGACTTTTTTCAGGAAGAACTGGAGAGATTCGATACCGGTGAGTGTCACGATGAGAACGGCTGTACCGGCGATTAGGACGCCCCCGATGGCAGCAATCATGAACTTCCGCGGGGGAACACCCAGGAGGAAGGCTGCCAGGGCACCGGTATATACACCCGATCCGGGCAGAGGGACCCCGATAAAGAGAGCGAGTCCCCATTCCCCGTATTTCTCAACCTTGTCATGGATACGTCGCTGGGTCCGGAGGACAATTTTATCATAGAGTCTGCCGATAAAAGGGATTTTAATCACAATATCGACAAACCAGTGAAGCATATAGTATACAAAGGGTGCCAGGAGTATATTGATTAGCATGCAGATCAGATAAACCTCAAACCAGGGCATATTCAATTTCAGAATTCCATAGGGGATACTGGCCCGGAGCTCAAGAAACGGAAGGAAGGTCACAAGAATCAGTTGCCAAAGGTTGAGCCACATCATGAAAATCTCCTGAAAAGTGAACGAGTGAACATGCTGATGAAATGGAGGGTATCCCGAATATGGGCAATGCTGCTTTGTCCCCCTTTCATATATATGGTGGGAATGGGATAGAAATCCACAGGAACCCCTTTATCCGTAAGGCGGATAACCATTTCCGCTTCGAAAACGAAACCTTTGCTTCCGGAGAGCAAATATTGAATATACTTACCGGGTATCAGCCTGAAACCGCATTGAACATCAGGGATTGACAATCCAATCCGCCTACTGACAAGAAAGCTGGTAATTAAATTGCTCAGGCGGCGATGGAAAGGCATATTATCATCCCTCTGCCGCCGGCCAATAATGAATGTCCCCGGGTTTTCAGCATATTTCACCACCAATCCGGGAATAGCTTCCGGTGGATGCTGCAAATCGGCATCCAATGTCACTGCAAACGCCCCTCCGGCTTCCAATACAAACTGAAAACCGCTTTGTAGTGCCTTTCCTTTTCCCATATTTTCAGGATGGCGAATCAGGTGGACACCTTTCTGAGTGGCAATTTGGGCTGTATGGTCGTCCGATCCGTCGTCTACAATGACAATATTCAGAGAACAACATGCCCTGATCCGTTCCAGCAACTCAGGAAGGGTTTTTTCAGCATTATAAGCCGGAATGATAATGTATCCATTGTATGTGTCGGATTTCATGCAGAAACTTTTACGTATTTTAGGTTATCATTGAAAAAATAATCACAAACAGAACTCATGATATGGGTGATGCCGGATGTTTGATAAACTACAAACATACCTTTCCTGACTAGTGTCCTGAATGTGCCTGTTCAGCAAAAGCATGCAGACGTTTGACCATGGCATGGAGTCCGTTACTCCGCGTGGGAGTCAATTGAGAACTGAGTCCCACCGATTCCAACCAGGCGTGGATATCAAAATCGAGAATTTCCTCCGGTGATTTATGATTGTAAATCACCATGAGAATTGCAATCAGTCCGCGGACAATCGCTGCATCGGCATCTGCTATAAAGTGAATCCGGCCGTCATTGTAATCCGATTTCAGCCAGACCAGGCTCTGACAACCAAAAATCCGGTATTCATCTTTTTTGTATTCTTCGGGAAAAGGAGGAAGTTTTTGTCCCAAATCGATAATGTACCTGAATTTTTCCTCCCAGCCGGGTAACATGGAAAAAAAATCTGCAAGGTTATCCGCTGTCATCTCGTGTAATTCACTCATGGATTGAAATTATTCAATTCGGGTTGAGATTGAAAGGATTTAATGGGTTGGATAGTTCTGAGTGTTGAATGCTGTACATCGACACTTCGGAATCAGACAATATATGCATTCCATGATATGATTGCCCACCCCTTCCCGGGCAATCGGGTTTTATTTTACAGGGTAAAGTAGACGTATTGAGATACCATTCTTCCATCCTTCCCTTTTTTTCGTTACTTTTATCATCAAACGAATGGAGATAGAACATGAATCACGGAATCAAACTGACTCAAAACATCTTTTGGGTTGGAGTCAATGACCGGCGAACACATCTTTTCGAGAATTTATGGCCTCTGGATAAAGGTATATCCTACAATGCCTACCTGATCCGGGATAAAAAGAACGCCCTGATTGATACGATGGAGATCGGACATGAGGAATCGTATTTTGATGCCATTGATGAAATCCTGGATTCAGGAGAAACCGTGGATTATCTTATTATTAACCACATGGAACCGGATCATTCCGGCGCCCTGAAACTCATCACGCAACGATATCCGGACATCACATTAGTGGGAAACAGGAACACTTTTAAATTTGTCCGGGGATTTTTCGGGGATTTCGAGCATATCCTCGAAGTGGAAGAAGGGGACACACTGAATCTGGGTAACCATTCCCTGACATTTGTCATGACTCCCATGCTTCACTGGCCTGAAACCATGATGACCCTGGAGACAAAAACTCAAATTCTCTTTACCGGTGATGTGTTTGGAAGTTTTGGTACGTTGGACGGCGTGCTCTTTGATGATGAAGCGGATCTTGCCGTCTGGGAGCCGGAACAACGGCGCTATTATTCCAATATCGTTGGAAAATATGTCAAGCAAACCCAGCGCGCTCTTGAAAAGCTGAAGAAAGTGGATGTCAAGATATTTGCGCCTACTCACGGACTCATCTGGCGAAGGAATCCCGGCCATATTGTAAACTTATATGACCGGTGGTCTCGTCTTGAAGGAGACAAAGGGGTCGTTATTGTATATGGATCCATGTACGGACGGACTGAACGGATGGCGGAGTATATTTCCCGGGAACTTATCCTGGCCGGAATCCGGGACGTAATAGTATACGATGCATCAAAAACCCATCTTTCCTATATCCTGAGTGATATCTGGAAATACGGCGGACTTATTATTGGGAGTCCCGCCTACAATAACGGGCTTTTTCCCCCAGTAGAAGCCCTCACAACCAAACTGGAGCAGTTACACATTAAAAACCGCCTTTTAGCTCTTTTTGGAACAGCCACCTGGAGTGGTGGAGGCGTAAAAAATCTGCACTGTTTTGCTGAAACAACTAAGTTAGAACTGATTCATCCTACTCATGAAGCCAAATACCGGCCTTTGGAGAATGATTACACGATATGCCGGGAGATTGCTCAAAATATGGCTCTTAGATTATTGAATTCTGAGTTTTGAATTCTGAATTGAATTACAAATTATAGAATGAGGTTGAGCGGATTAAATACCGGATCCGGAAAATTCGCTATCTGACATCTCTCTTCTATTCTTCATGAAACAATCATATTAAAAAAGGCGCCTTATCAGGCGCCTTTTTAATGTATGCAAGAATGCACAACTCTTAACTCACCACTTATCACGGTTATCGGATAGACCGCCACAAGGGAGATGTATCAAAGTACAGCACTCTCTAGAAGGAATAATCAACCCCCATACCAAAACCGAGGGTTGTTTTCTGATAGGTTTCGGTATAGTTGGTAACTTTTTTGCCTTCATCATAGAATGCATTCATGATACCGACATTAAGTATAAGTTTCGGACTTAATTTATATCCAAAACCACCGGCCAGGGTGCTGGAAGGCAGACTATAACTGAGATCTGTCTGATATTCGGGCGTCACTTTCTGGTCTCCGTAAGAATATCCGGCACTGACAAGAAGTTTATCAGAGAGATTGAATTCCAGGGCTACGCCAAATTCAATTCCGTTATCGATTTTTTCTTCTTTACCGTCCCAGTTCACATCCTTATTGAAATAATAATTGAAGTTCCCTTCGGCGCGGAGTTTAGGCATGACCTGATAAGCCAGACCCATGGCAAACATAGCCGGCATATCGGCATGGGTTTCATCTCCGTCAGTAAACATGCCGGAGCCATCCACTTCCGTATCATTCACCAGGGTTAGCTCAGTCTTCATTTCATACCGCAAGGCAATGTCGAGTCCTTCAAAGGGAGTAATAAAAGCACTGAAAATGGGACTGAAACCGGTAGCATCCTGAGCGGCTTTCACTTCCACGTCGGCGGTTGCCGCTTCCACAACGGGGACCTGATTACTGGTCGCTGTGGCAGCACCACTGTAAATACCCTGTACCTGGGCAGCGGTCAAACCGCTGGGATCATAGCCAAGATTTGTCAATCCGCCTTGCAGTTGGGTTACCTGATCGGCTGTCAAATATCCGGCAGTCTGGAGCTCAGGCAGTGTGTAATTTCCTGCATTTGCATCGATAATGGGTTGAAGACTGGAAGCCGTGGCAGAAAGTGTGTTGGCCACACCCGTCAGATAAGTACCGGGTGTCACCCAGTTGGTTCCATCTGCAGTCACCATAATATCCTTCAGGTATCCGTCATAGGTGTTCTTAGCTACAACAGCCCGTCCGCCAACAGCCAGTGAGATCATGTCACTCAGCTTGTAAGTTAAACCGGCTTGTCCGGCATAATAGACGGAAGATCCTTCAAATTCCGTATCCAGTTTATAACCCTGGACACCCAGTTGGGGAACAAGTCCGGATACGGGCATTTCAAAGGACGGGAGTCCGTCTTCATAAACGGCACTACCGCCTCCGCCAATAGGTTCAAAACCACCGGAAACGACTATTTTACCACTTTTGTAGGCAAAATAAAGGTTTGGAAACAGGGGAGCAAAGACATCCCCGACAAATTCATCATTGTTCAGTGTTGGCAGGTCATTAATGACGGTCTTGGTCTGCAAGATCACCTGATTGCTCACATGAAGATAAAGGCCGTTATTCAATCTGGACAAACCTGCAGGATTGTAGTATACAGCATCCAGATCGGTTGAAGCATTTCTGTTTAATGTCCGCGTATACTGAGCACTTTGGTTTGTGTTCGTGACGATTCCACCGGCAAAAGCCGTGACTGAAACCAGACATAAAACAGCAGTGGTCAGCAAGATAAGTGTTTTCAAGATTCCCTCCTTGTTTGTGTTACACTTGTTTATTGCTTTACGGTAAATTACCAGAAACATGCATATATTTGCAAGTTATTTTATAAAATGAATCATTTCATGCATTTCAATATGATTGCAGGTGGATTTTTTTTATTTTAAACTTTGAGCAGGACAAAGGAGATATTATGAATAACAGACCCTTACAGAGATCCCGTCAGGACCGAATGATTGCCGGTGTATTGGCAGGACTTGCAGGCTGGTTAGGCTGGGATGTCACTGCGCTACGGATTGCATTCGTTATTATTTCCCTCTTATCATCTGTATTTCCCGGAATCCTTGTTTACGTGATTCTGTGGATCCTGATGCCGGAAGAGCAATAACAACATCGTTCCTGAACCCGTTTTTTCACACACGAAACAGGTAATCCCCGCGTCCCCTCCAAAAATCAGACTTGCTTCAAGACTGCTGTTTATTTCAGATTTCTGAAGAGGGGAGATGTTCATACATACTTTTTGGTAAAACATGCAACAGGAGGAATTATGAAAGCAAAGCCATACAAATTTGAAACATTGCAGCTTCATGCAGGGCACTATCCCGATCCTGTGACACATGCCCGGGCTGTCCCTATCTATCAAACATCCTCATATACATTTAAAAACACCCGGCACGGGGCAGATCTTTTTGAGTTGAAGGAATTCGGCAATATATACACCCGCATCATGAACCCTACAACCGATGTTTTTGAAAAACGCATGGCTGCTCTTGAAGGCGGAACTGCTGCCGTTGCCACGGCATCTGGGATGTCCGCCCAATTTTTAACTCTTATCACGATTCTGGAAGCAGGTGATTCCATCGTTGCCTCACCTTACTTATACGGCGGGACCTACATTCAGTTTAAAATTGCCTTGAAACGTTTGGGCATTACGGTCCGTTTCGCCGAAAACGATACCCCGGAAGCTATGTCACGCCTGATAGACAACACAACAAAAGCTCTTTATACGGAAACCATCGGCAATCCGGAGTTCAGCATCCCCGATTTTGAGGGTCTCTCCAGCCTTGCCAAAACACACCAAATCCCCCTGATTATTGACAACACCTTTGGTGCAGGAGGATATTACTGCCGTCCGTTGGCACACGGAGCGAACATCGTGACGGCATCAGCCACCAAATGGATCGGAGGTCATGGAACATCCATCGGAGGCATTCTGATTGACGGAGGCAATTTTAACTGGGGTAACGGTAATTTTCCTCTCTTTTCAGAACCATCCGAAGGATACCACGGACTGAATTTCTGGGAAACATTCGGTGAAAAAAATCCACATGGCAATATTGCCTTTGCCATCCGTGCCCGGATGGAAGGCCTTCGGGATATAGGCCCCGCCCTCTCCCCTTTTAACGCCTTTCTTTTGCTTCAGGGGCTGGAAACATTGAGTCTGCGGGCACAACGACATGCCGATAACGCCCTGGCCGTGGCACAATGGTTATTAAACCATCGGAAAATTGAATCGGTAAATTACCCCGGACTTCCGGATAATCCTTACCATTCCCTGGCCAAAAAATATCTGGAACACGGATACGGCGGCGTATTGACTTTTCGCATCAAAGGAGGAAAGGATAAAGCATCGGAACTGATCAGTCATTTGAATCTCATCAGTCATCTGGCTAATGTAGGCGATGCTAAAACTCTCATCATCCATCCGGCCAGTACTACTCACCAGCAGATGACTGAATCAGAACAGCGAGCCGGAGGAATTTACCCAAATATGCTCCGTCTTTCCGTTGGCATTGAACATCTTGATGACATCCTGGAGGATCTGGACCAGGCTCTTAAAAAAATATAAAGGAGATCGCTATGCCGGTGAATGTCCCCGATAAACTCCCTGCCATTTCCGCACTTCGGAAAGAGAATATATTCGTCATGACCGAAAGCCGTGCTAGCCATCAGGATATCAGGCCTTTACGACTTTTGATATTGAATCTGATGCCACTGAAAATTGTTACGGAAACCGATCTCATCCGGATGCTTTCCAACACCCCTCTGCAGGTGAAACTGGAACTCCTTCACATGTCCACCCATGAATCCAAACACACGCCCCGTGAACATCTTGAGCAGTTTTATCATACATTTAAGGATATCCGAGAGCACCGCTATGACGGCATGATTATTACAGGCGCACCTGTTGAAACTCTGTCCTTTGAAAAAGTAACTTACTGGGAGGAGTTACTGTCCATTATGGACTGGACGACAAATCATGTAACCTCTACACTTTATCTGTGCTGGGCTGCCCAGGCCGGACTCTATCATTTTTATGATGTCCCCAAATATCCTCTCGAAAAAAAGTGTTTTGGGATATTTCCCCATACCGTCCTTACTAAAACCACTCCTCTTTTTCGTGGATTTGATGATTGTTTTATGATGCCCCACAGTCGGCATACAGAAATCCGGGAAGAGGACATATTATCTGTTCAAAACCTCAAGATTTTGGCGAAATCCAATGAAGCCGGACCGGGTATCATTGCCAGCAAAAACGGCAAACAGATTTTTATTACAGGTCATCCCGAATACAGTGCGAATACTTTGAAAAAAGAGTATGAGCGGGATAAAGCGGCTAAACTTCCCACTGAAATCCCAAAAAACTACTTTCCGAAGGATGATCCATCCAAAAAACCTCACATTTCCTGGCGGGCACATGCCAGTCTGCTTTTTTCAAACTGGCTAAACTATTATGTGTATCAGGAAACACCTTATGTGTGGGAATAGGGAGGAACGAGGACGAGTAAGTTGTCAGTGGACAGTGGACAGTCGACAGTGGACAGTCGGGACAAGGGCGAGGGGATTGCCTTCCCTGTGAAATGAGATCCGGTTTGTCTGGGGGAATGACGCGTAATGCGTGACGAGGGGATGCCACTACGCGGCTTGTGTGTTTTGGACGGGCATTTGATGTTGGGGATTGATTTGATTGGGGCCTGCCCCGTGAAATGAGCGCAGCGTATTTCACGGAGGATTGGATGATATTTCCATGGTTTGATACAGAGATTATTAGAGTAGTTGGATATATAATATCAGTTAGATGACGCCCCCCACCCCGGGGGTAAAATACACCGATATCGAGCCTAACGCAAGATAATATTGTTATTCGTATATATGATGTGTCGAATAGTTTAATGGATGGAATCCAGGCAAAATCTAACAATCCCGGTTACTGAGTAGACCGCCGGCTGGCGGGCATATCGAGATGCCGGTCAATTGCTTCGCAGTGTTCAAAAAATGAATCACAATTTAAACGCCATGCAGTGGCGGTTGAAAATCGAATGAAGTGAGATCATTGAATGCTGCAAAGCAGCGTTTGAAAGTCGCGCAGCGGCGATTGAACGCCATAGGCGCTTGAACTCTTGACCCCGTGAATTCATGAACCTTTAATCTTCTTAACAACCGAATCGTAAACGGCTTTTATATCGGCAATGGAAAAGGGTTTTTCCAGGAAAGCAACCGGTTTGACTTTCATGGCTTTTTCACGAATAAGGGGTGTGACATAACCGGTCATAAAACAAATTTCCGTCCCGTTCCCGTTCAACTGTCTGATCATTTCTGCAGCTTCAATACCATCCATTTCTCCGGCCAGGCAGATATCCATAAAAATCAGTTCTGGCTTTTTTTCTTTGTAAACGCTGACTGCATCTTCCCCTTTGGCAACAGGTGGCAGCACCTCCCCATTGAAATCTTCCAGATCCATACACAGACTTATAGCCGTCAGAATTTCATCTTCAACTACGAGTACTTTCATAACATTCCTTCAAATTCGGCGTTGATATAATGCTTCCGTAAAAGTGAAGCGGAATAACAATCCGTTGATATTTTCTATTTCCATTTTTCCCATGAGTTGTTGTTCAACCAGAGCCCGGACCATTTCAATCCCGAGTTTGCTGTCTTTTTTTAAATCAAATTCTTCAGGAAGACCCGTCCCATTATCAGAATATAATAAAATCAGCGTTTTCTCTCCGGCTTGAATGTGAATGTCTATCCGTCCTTCGGTCCTTTCTGAAAATGCATACATCAGCGAATTGGTGACCAATTCATTGAGTATGAGTCCCAACGGCATGGCAACATCAATCAGTACAGGCACATCATCCCCGCTCAGTGAAATATTAATGTCTTTTTCCGGCGTGGTATAGGTCTCTTTAATCAGTTCGATCAGACTGTGATAATAATCCTTCAGATTGATTTTTGACAAATCTTCGGACTCATAGAGTTTTTTATGAACCAAAGCCATGGAAAATATTTTGGTTTCCAGAGTCCGAAAAATGTCTTTTATGGACTCATCCTTGATATGGCGGGCCTGAAGGTGCATAAAAGCGGCTATCACCTGCATATTGTTCTTTGTCCTGTGATAGAGCTCCCGGAGGAGTATTTCCTTCTCCTCCAGATTCTTCTTGATCTGATCTTTAGCTTTCTTTTGTTCAGTAATATCGATAAAACTCTCCAGGAGGTAGGGTTTGCCCTGAAGGGTGATCGTCGTGACACTCTTTTGAATGGGGATTTGCCGACCATCGCGGGTAAATAAAATATCTTCGAATGTGTAAAAATTCCTTTTCTGATCAAGGAACGGACAATTATCCACCCGGTCCGGGCATGAAACATCATAACATTTTCTGCCGACAATGTCATTTTCCCGTTCATACCCGCACAATTCTGTGGCACGTCGATTTGAGCGATAGATGATCTTATCAAACCCGATGATCATCACCCCGAAAACCACCGAATCCAGAATATTCTGAAGGTTTTCCTTGGATTCCCGGAGTTCCCGGGTCCGCAGAGCAACCTGCTTCCGGAGCAGATACACCCACAGAACGGCACCCAGAATGAGGATAATAAGGGGAATAGCAACATAACTTACATAGCGGAAAACCTTATTCCAGTCTGTGGCAATACCAGGATAAACCCCCAGCCATTTTTCATAAATGTCCCTGTATTCCCCGCTTTTCTCAATGATTGTAAGTCCTTCGCTGAAAAGATTCAGCAAGCCCCGGTTGTTCTGTTGCACGGCAAAACAGTATTCTAAAGTCATAAAGGGTTGTTGTCCTACAGACAGATCTTTCCAGTTGTTCTTATCGATCAAAAACAAAACCGTCTGCCGTGCCACCAGAGCACAATCCACATCTCCCCTCAGGACTGCTTCCAGGCAACTCTCCTGGTTATCATAAGTTTTAATCTGATTTTTCAACCCTTTTTCAACGGCAAATTCATGCATGATGTCCTCGGATTCGACAGCGATCTGATATGCCTTGAGGTCTTGCACTGACCGGGGAGGATTTCCCACCTCTTTCCGGACTACCGCCACATAGTGACTCATCATGTGAGGCTGAGTGAAATCAAAAAGAATATCCCGTTCATGTGAATAAAACATCCCCTGAATGAGGTCAATATTCCCCTTCAGCAATCCTTCCCGGATCTCTGGCCATGGGCCCAGATGGATTTCCACATCCAGATCCATTTCCCTGGCTATTGCATGGACAAGATCCACATTAAAGCCGCTGGGATTCCCTTCTTTATCCAGAAATTCAAAGGGTGGAAAGTGGTAATCACCACCGACAATGATTTTCCGGCGGCTGGTCAATTCCAGTGATGAGAACCACTTGGCATGAAGATAGCGATACGTCCCGTCGGCAATCACAAGGGATAATCCTTCATTTAAAAGGGCAAGGGTTTCCCGGTCCCCCTCTTTGACGGCAAAACAGAAGTCCTGCCTGAACCCGTAAATGGGTTTATCCACAATTCGAAGATTTTTCAGTCCTAATTCCTGAATAAGGTGCAGGCCTACAATACGTTGGACAACAACCGCATCATATTTCTTTTCCGATAACCCCAGTAAAGCATCTTTGTATGTCCGGGTGGTTTTGATAACCAATCCGTATTCTTCACGGCGGAGAAACTCTTCTGCATTATCCCCTTTCATCACGGCGACTTTCCGTCCACGGAGATCGCTCAGATCTTCAACATCCCGGGTCTCTTCGTGGACAATAATTGCACCATGCATAAACAGATAGGGAAAGGTAAAATCAAAGATCTTTTCCCGTTCGGGTGTACGGCCGACCAATGGGAGGACATCTACCTCACCATTTTCCAGCCATCCTTTCACATCGTCCCAGGGACCTACGCGAAATGCGACATCCCGCCCCTTGACTTTCAGGGCAGCTTGCATGAGTTCTACGGAAAAACCGGTGGCCTGACTGTCTGCATCGACATAACAGTAGGGAGGATAATCATACTCACAACCGGATATAATGGGGATAGTCTCCGTCCCCCGGAGATCTTCAGCAATTAACGGAGGCACAAAAATACAGGATATTATCAAGATGATTAATATTTTAAGGGTATGTATTGATCCGTACCGTAAAAACCGGAAATATCTTTCCTCATAGGGTGTAATCATCATTTTCCCCCGGCATCTTCAGAACGTTTAAAAGCTGCTTTCAGGGGTACTTTTCTTATCCTATTTCCAGCACCGTTTGAAAATGACTTGGATTCAAGTATTAAGTGCAACATGTCTTTCTCAAAAAAATACTTTGATTGGCGTTTTAAATCCAAGACATTTTCGTAATCTGTTATTCAGTTTTTTCATAGCTGAGATAATTTCCCGGGGTATGATGCTTGCAAAGTCCCTGTCTTTAGGGAAGTATTGTCTGATCAGTCCATTCATATTTTCATTTAACCCCCGTTCATACGATGCATAAGGATGGGCAAAGTAGAACTCCGCTTTTAATCTCTCTGCAATCGTTTCGTGTCCTGCAAATTCTTTTCCATGATCTGATGCAAGTGTATTGACATAATCTTTCAGTGGCAGTAAAAGCGTGAAGATCGCTTCTGTAACCTGACGTTTTGTCTTATGATCCACTTTGTATATCAATGATAACCGTGACGTTCTCTCAACCAGTGAAACAATGGCCTGCTTTTTGCCCTTACCAATAATTGTATCCACTTCCCAGTCGCCAGGGCGTTCACGTGTATCTACAATAGCAGGGCGTTCTTCTATACTTGTCATATTGGGGATCTGTCCCCGATATGCCTTGGACCCATATCACTTTTTTCGTTTTTTACGGCATCGCAAATGAACATATAAATCGCCACCTTGCTTCTTGTCTTTCAGGATATGTTGATAGATCCATTCATGGCTTACAGCAAAGTTCATTTCACGTTTCAAACGCCCGGAGATCTGTTCGGGCGACCAATCTTCTCTGATCAATAAATCAATGAGTCTCCATGTCATAGTATCAATACGGATATGGACTTTTCCCTTCCGCCGGGCCAGAGCGTTTCGATGAGCCTGTGGACAACGATAACCCCGTTGCCCTTTATTACGT